>JAGFXI010000388.1 GCA_017861095.1 Deltaproteobacteria bacterium
CTCGTGGTGATTTGCTGCTCCTTGAGTCCTGCCTTGAGAAGCACCTCCCTCGCCTTGTCAATGTGGGGGCCGATCCGTTCACTCGTCTTCTGGCGCCAGCGCTCCTCGAGTTCCGGGGCCGTCTCGTAAATCTCCAGAGGGACAAAGGCTTGGAGCTGCCGCATGCTGTGGAAGATGGTCACCTGGCAAGCGGTTCCCGCCAGCATGAAACCGGCGTGGTCCACGGCCCTGAGAGCATTCTCGGAGCTGTCGACGGCGACGAGCACCCGGTTTGACGTTACGGCGCCTTCCACGATCCAGACCGGACAGACGCGGCAGTAGTCCAAGAGTTTGCTCGAGATCTCACCCATGAGGAAGGCCTCGAGCCGGCTTCGACCGCGGGTGGTGATGAGCACGGAGTCCGCCTGCTTCGCCTCCGCCCACCTGCAAATATCCTGAGCAATTCCGGTTTCCTTCTTGCGATAGACCGTCCGGATCTGTTTCTCGGAAAAACCTTTCGCCACGAGGGCGCCCTTCGCCTCGTCCAGGATGCGCTGGGCCATATGCAGATTTCTGGTCTCGATCACCTTGAGCTTCCGGGCGGTCTCGGCGTCGGCGGTCTCGTCCTCGGTGAGCAACCGCGGCAGGGTAGGAAGCACGTAGAGGATGACAAGCTCCAGGTGTTCTGCGGGCCTATACATGAGCCTAACATAATCAAGGGACCTCAGCGCGTTTTCGGAACCATCTATCGGTATGACGATCATCCGCGTCGGCCCTGCCATGGCCTTCCTCCCATGCGCCCGATGAACGAAGTTAGACTCCCTTCGTCCGCTTCCGAACCACTTCCCCGGTGACGGCGACCTTTCGCCCCACTCTACCTCTCGGGCGCCGCCTCATCCGGGCCCGTCGCTTCCGACTTCCTTGCCTGTTCTGCCGAAGGCTCCACGGCTCCTTTTCGTTCCCCGCCCGTGGCGGGAGCCGCGCTGCCTCTCAAGGCCTCCCGTCCTCGTCGCTCGGGTTTCCGGAGCCACAGCACGAGCCAGCCGGCCAAAAGCCCAAGGCCGAAGGTCGAGACCAACACCAGGGCTCTCGATGCTCCGGTGCGCCAGAAGAGGAAGCGCACCTCCATCACCTCCACATTCTGGACGACAAGAATGGCGAAGAGAAAGAAAACTACCAGAAGAGCCACACGCTTCGGGGTCATGGCCGGCCTCCCGCAGTATGCCGTCAAGACAAGTCGTTTAAGATCCAGTCAGCAAAGGAGAATACCTGTTTTTCCCTATTCTGAAAACGGAAATCTGTCGGCACTCTAGTAATCCCACCTCCAGTTGAGACTCACTCCACCCTGGGAATCGACGCCGACTTGGGTGCCCACGGTGATGTTGGGCGTAACCTCCACCTGGAGCGACGCCTTGTCTTTGGTGGCTTCGGTGCCCTTCTCTACCTCCAGGTAGACGCCGTCGAGAATGTATTTCCCGGCGACGACCGCCGCCTCCTGCGTACCCTCGGGCGTTTCCCGCTGCTTGACCTGCAACTGATCGATTCGCAGTAACCTTCGTACGCGGCCCATGAAATCAGGGCCGCCCCCTCCCACAAGAGCGTTTGCCGCGTAAGCGAGCTGCGCTGCCTCGAGTGGGGTGATTGCCGCCGAGCTTCGCCCGAAAAGCAGTTGGGAGAGGATCTCCTCTTGAGGCAGAGGCGGCTCGGAGCTGAGCGTGATGGTTGGAGAAGAGAATGGGCCCGAAAGATGCAGGCGGGCAATAAACTTGGGAGCTCTCGCCTCCGCCTCCATATCCAGGTTCGGCACCGGGGGCACCGCGCCGTCGAAGCCGATCTGGCCCCGAGTCAACGTGAACTCCTTGCCCGGGAAATCGAAGCGCCCCCGGACCAAGGAAAGACTTCCGGTAATGATGGGCTCCTCGGCTGAGCCCCTGATCCGAAGGGTGCCCCGCCACTCGCTCTCCAATCCCCGGCCTCTGATGAAGATCCGCCCGGGGCTGGCGAGATCGACCTCCAGGGTGGGCCGAAAGGTCGTGACCCTTCCCTTTTCCGGCGCTGCCGGCGCCTGTCTAGGCGGGCCACCGATCTCGATGATTTCCAGGTTGGGGATGTCGAGGGGGAGTCGCTCGGGAATGCGAATCTCCGCCGGCGCGACCTCGATCTCTCCTCGAAGGAGAGCCCGCGTCGCGGACCCGGACAGAGTGAGCCTCCCCGCGGCGGTGGCGGTGACATAGTCGTGTCTCACCACCGTTGCCTCCCTGAGCTTCACCTCCAAACTAAAAGGGAATTCCTCTCCGGTGAGGAGGTCGAGCCAACCCGTCGCCGTGACCGTTCCGCCCGCGCCGTCCGTGGCCTGAGCGCGCTGCAGGGTCACCCGCGAAGGTTTGGCGACGACGACCAGCTCCAGATCGCGCAGAATAGTCCCCGTGCGGAGGTTCTCGTAGGCGCCATTCTGCAGGCGAGCCTCACCGGAAATGCTCGGTGTCGACACGGTACCCGCCACCGCGAGACGGACCCCGAGGGGACCCTCGAGGCGCTGGTCGTCCAGGGCGAGGAGCGCGCCCACGAGGGCCGTGTCCACCTCCCCCCCGAGACGACCCCGTATCTCGCCTGAGCCCGGAAGGAAGCTGCGGAAGGGGAGCAGGGAGAGGGAAAGAGGAACCTCCGCCTCGGCATCGAGCGTCCCGGCCCCGCGGCCCTGAAGGGTTGCCAGGCCCCGCACTCGGCCGTGAGAGAGCTCGGCCGTCGCCGTAAGCTGAAAGGCGGGAATTCCCTCGACCCCTGAGAGGGTGAGCTCTCGGACGTGAAGCTCGCCTTTTCCATCGGGCTGCTGGGAGCCTCCGGCCAGCTGCAAAGTCCCCCTCACGACGCCGGAGAGATCCGGTCCTCCGGCAAGCCGGAGG
>JAGFXI010000075.1 GCA_017861095.1 Deltaproteobacteria bacterium
CTCTTCCCGCAACGTATTCGGACCAAACCGCTCCAGGCGACGCGCCGCCTCGTCTTGGCTCAGCCCTTCAGGACTGGACTCGAGCTGCTTCAGCGCCTCGTCGACCGGCAGCGCGTACCACTCGGTCTCTCCCATTGCCCCCTCCTTCTGTGGGGCCAGGCGTGCGGAATACGGGGGTTAGCTCCACACCCCTCGCGCTCGTCCGGCCGTCAGCCGAGGAGCGAGTGAAAGCGGGAGATCACCACTTCGTCGCCTGACACGCTGAGGACGCCCGGGACCCCTTTCGCCACGCGCAGCACCTCGTCTCGGATGCCGGCATTCCAGACCGGGCCCTTCAGGCTCACGTGGCCCTTGTCGGCCGTGGCCTCCAGATGGGTCGCCCGCGTCTGGTCGTTCTGGGCGATGGCGGCGCGGACCTGGGCGGCGAGACTCCGATCCTTGACCAGTTGCGTGGATTCCGGTGTGGAGCGAAACCGCGGGTGCGAGGCGAGCGCAACCACCATGTCCGTGTACAGCTCCACGTCGTCGCGCGCCGTGTTGATCACGAGGTCGTAATTCTCCGGAATCATCCACGCCGGTCCGAAAAGGTACCCGATCCGGGCCGTCACGTCCTGATCGTATTGATGCACCCGGTGGGTGGCCTTCGCGTGATCCAAGTTCTCCTTCTTCATGGTGCGCGCTACCCGCACATCGAGTGGCGCGATGATGCGGATGCGCAGGGCATGGCTTATGCCGTGCACCAGTGTGGCGATCCCGCGCCCCGCCGTCACCACGTTGTCCTTCTCGGCGAACTTGTAGTACGCCGCATCCAGGAAGGTTCGGTAGCGCAACTTCTCTTCATTGAAGGCCTGCCACCCCGCCAGGTGCTGATCCGCGACCTGGGCCAAGGCCTCCGCCCGCACATCGTACGCCTTGGCGGCGGTGACGACCATCTGCCGGTCCACGTAGTCGTAGTTGAGGGCCGTTGCCGCCGCGGCGGCGATCGTGTACCCCTCGCTGCCCATCTGTCGAGAAATCGCGATGATTGCCATTCGGCACCTCCTTTGGGGACGGACGTGACATCCGTCCCCGTCCCTGCGTCAGTACCGCAACGCGCTCCGCGCGGCCGAAGGTCCTCCCGGAAACCGAAACAACCCGGCTCCCATCGCCTATCGGGAGCGCCGACTCACGCTCCAGCTCGGATTGGCCCCTTGCCGCGCGGCGCGCTGCCGATCGTGTGCGGGGCCCTATTAAGAACGTAGGTCGGAGCCTTCAGGAAATCAAGGGCCTGTCGCGAGAAATGGGGTCTGACCAGACGCACGCGCGGCTGCTTCTCGGCCTTCGGTTGCTTAGATGCCACAATGGCAGATTCGTTTGCCTCTTGACGTGCGGGCTGCGGTGCACAAATTATATTATTAGGGAGGTGCGCAAGGCTGGAGGGTTGGTCCGGTGACAAGCGCCCGCGGAGAAGAAAGAGGAAAAGGATGCCGCAACGAGTAGATGAAGGCGATCATTCACAGAACGGAGAGGCGGAGGCCCTGGGGGGGCTCAGGGAGCATGAGCGCGAATTGGACCGTCGGCTCGAAGAGGCCGGCCGGGAGGCCAAGGCGCTTCTGGCCGAGGCCAACCAAGAGGCCGAGCGCTTGAAAGAGAGAGCGAAGGCTGAGCTTGGCGAGGCTGTCGAGCGCCTTCGCCGGGAGCAGGCTGGGGAGCTGGCACGGGCCCTGGCAGCCGTACAAGAGGAGACCGAGCGAAGGAGCCAAGCTCTGCGTCATCAGGCCGAGCTGAACCGGGAACAGGCCCTGGCGTGGCTGGTCTCCCGGGTCACAGGGAGAGACCCGTCGTGATCGTCGAGATGTCCAAGGTCCAGGTGCTGGGTCCCAGGCGCCTCCTTCCGGAGACCCTCCAATGCCTGCATACCCAGGGGATCCTCCAGCTCCGTCCCGTCTCCGATACACCGGCAGCACGGCCTGACCAGATGGCGCAACGGACGCTAAGAAGGGCTCCCATGGCGCGGGCCGACCTGACTAAAGAGCGGTCTCTGGAGGAGATCTGCCGCAGGCTCCACGAACTCTTGCTGATCCTGCCAGTGCCCGAACAGGGCATCCCGGACAAGGCTGGGCTCCCTGACGTGGCCTCAACCGACTTTCTTTCCCGCCTCGAGGTCGTCGAGGCGGAAATCCGGGCCCTGAACGACCGGCGCCTGGCGCTCGAAGAAGAGAGAGATCTCGCCACCCGCTATGAGCGGATCCTGACCCCTCTGGTTCCCCTTCTCGGGGAGCTGGGGGAGGCCACGCACGTGGAGACCGTCGGGATCCTCGTCAGGCGCGACCACCCAGAGATTCTCAGGCTCCTGAAGCAAGAGGTGGGGCGGATCACGAGGGGGGCCTACACTATGCTCTTCCGAGCGGTCGACAAGGAAGAGGCCGGCGTGCTGCTCACGGTCCCCCGGGAGTTCTGCCGGGACCTCTCCCACCTCCTCTTCGAGCAGGGCATCGCGGAAATCCGACTGCCGGGACGATACGCCAGCCAGCCCTTCGTCGCGACCCTCCTCCTCCTGCTTCGGCGGCGGCGGGAGCTTCCTGTTGAGATCGCCGCGGTCGAGGTGGAACTCCTGAGAGTCTCTCGGCGGTGGTCCGAGCCGCTGAGGCAGGCCCATCGGATGGCTCAGGACCGTCTTGCCCGCCTCCGCGCCATAGCCGATTGCGGTGAAACCGACCACGCCTTCGTCATCTCGGGCTGGGTCCCGACGGAGCGGTGTAAGCTGCTGGCCTCCGCCCTGGAGGAGACCCTTCAACGAAGAGTGACACTGCTCGAACACGCGATCCGTCGGGAGGAGTACGACGCGGTGCCGGTGGTGCTCCGGAACCCCGGTTGCGTTCAGCCCTTCGAGCTCCTCCTCTCCCTCCTCTCGCCCCCCCGCTATGGCTCCGTCGACCCGACCCCGTTCCTGGCCTGCTTCTTCCCGCTCTTCTTCGGTCTGATGTTGGGCGATGTGGGCTACGGGGCTATCGCTTTGGCTCTGGCCCTTCTGGCCCGGAAGAGGGAATGGGGAGGGGAAACCGGACGGAAGGTCGCCGCCATTGCAATCGCCTCTTCCGTGAGCGCCATCGTCTTTGGCGTGCTCTTCGGTGAAGTCTTTGGCGGCCTGGGTGGCCTGGTTGGTTTCCACCCGATCCTCTTCGACCGGACGAAAGCAGTTCTCGCCTTCCTTGGCCTGGTGCTCGTCGTGGGAGGAGTCCACGTCGTCTTGGGGGTCGGCCTCGCCCTATGGACCGCCCTTCGGCACGGCGAGAGAGAGAAGACCATAGCCAAGTTGACGACGCTGGCGCTGATCCTGGTCGCTTGCCTGGTCATTCTGGCTTGCCTGGACTATGTTCCACTCTCCCTGGCGAAGTGGGCGCTCGTGACGGTCGGGCCGCTGCTCGGCGTGCTCATGACGGTGGAGAATTATCTCGCCCCGCTCGAGCTCCTGAAGATTCTGGGGAACGTCCTTTCCTACGCGCGGCTCATGGCCCTGGGGATGGCCTCGGTGATGCTGGCGGAGGTGGCGAACCAGATGCCGGGGCTCTTCACCGTCGTGGTCGGGGTGACGGTCGCCGTCCTGCTCCACGCGGTCAACTTCGCGATGGGCTGCTTCAGCCCTACGATCCAGGCGCTCCGTCTTCACTACGTGGAATTCTTCGACAAGTTCTACCAGGATGGCGGGCAACCCTACCGACCATTCTCGCTGGCGTCCTGAAGAAAGAGAGGCATCCATGGAACGAGCGCTACTCACCCTTGCGGCAGCCCTGGCCATCGGCGTCTCCGGCCTGGCCACGGCCTGGGCCCAATCCCGGATCGGCGCCGCCGGCGCCGGGACCATCGCCGAGAAGCCCGACCTCAGAGGCACAGTCATCGTCATGCTGGCGATTCCCGAGACCATGGTGATCCTCGGCTTCGTCGTCGCGGTGCTGATCCTTTTCGGAAGGTAGGCGCCGATGGGCTATCGTGAGCTCCTGCAGGCGCTGGAGGACGAGGTCGGCCGTCAGATCCGAGAGCGCCGGGCAGAGGCCTTGCGGGAGCGCGAGCGGCTCCTGGACACCACCCGCCAGGAGCTGAGGGCCATGCGGCAGAAGGTGCTCGAGGAGGAACGGCGGCGCCTGGAGGAAGAGTCTGCCCGGGCCCTCTCCAGGGCCCGCATGGAGCTGGAGCACGCGATTCTGGCCGAGACGAGGCGCCAGATGGCGGAACTCCTGCGGGAGGTCGAGGTCCGGCTGCCGGCCATGAACAATGCCGACGTGCTGACCCGCCTGGTGGATGAAATCGTCCCGGAGCTGGATGCAGGCCCGGCCGAGTTCCGGGTCAGAGCAGGTCAAGAAAAGCATCTCCGGGCCCACCTCAGTCGACACCATCCAGGACTGCTGCCGCGGGCCACGGTCATTGGTTCCCCCACCGTCCGTGGAGGGGTGGAGGTCTCTCTCGGCGGTCGGCAGATCCTCGACAACACGCTCCCGTCGCGGCTCCAAAACGCGTGGCAGCTCCTGGAACCAGAGATCGTCGCGCTCCTCTTCGGAGAAGGCCATGGCGGGATGTGATTACGCCAACGCCCGCGTCAGAGCCATGAAGGGGCGGCTCCTTGGCCGCAAAGGGATCATGGACCTCCTGGCGCAACCGGACCTCTTGGCTAGGCTTGACTACTTGAAAAAGACCGATTACGGAGAGGCGGTTGCGATTCACCTGGCGAGGGAGACCGATCCTCTCCGGGGCGCAGAGCAGGGGCTCCGGATGCGCCTCGTGGACGACCTCATCCAGATCAACCGGTTTCTCAGCGGGGAGCGGGTCCGATCGCTCCTCGAGGCGATCCTGGCCTTTGAGGACGGGTGGACCCTCAAGACGATCCTCCGAGGCATCACCAGGGGGGAATCTCCCGAGCGGATCTTCCTGCTCCTCGCCCCTACCCCCGGCCTCGATGATCCAGCCCTCCGGGAACTGGTTGGACAGAGGGAGGTCAAGGCCGTGGTGGATCTCCTGGCCACCTGGAGGAGCCCGTACGCCCTCCCCCTGACAGGGGCGTTCCGGAGGTATAGCGCCCATCGGGAGCTCTTCCTGCTGGAGGTGGCCCTGGACCAGTTCCTCTTCGCCCACGCCGTGGAGGTGGCCCGGGAGGATGGCGAGGATGGGCGGATCGTGCTGGGATTCCTCGAGACCCAGATTGACCTGGCCAACGCCGGGACACTGCTCAAACTGGCCGGCGGCGCCAGAGGCGAGGAGTTCTTTATTCCCGGCGGACGGCTGATGGGCCTGAAGCGCTTCCGGCGGCTCTCCACGTTCGGGGAACAGGAGCTCCGCGAAGCCTTGGTTCAGGAGGGAAGGCTCCACCTCGACCCCCGACTCATCACGATGGGGGAGCGCGGGGACCCGTTCACCGTAGACCAGATGCTCCGCCAGTCTCTTGAGAAGGCCATGCAATGGGAGGCACGGGTCCATCCCCTTTCCCTTGCCGTCCCCCTGGCCTTCGTACTCCAGCGTCAGGCCGAGGTCAGGCAGCTCCGTCTCGTCCTCAGGGGGGCCGAGTTTGGCCTTCCGGCGGAAGAACTCCTGGCTCTCATGGAGAGAAACGACAGATGAGCCGCTACTGGTTCAAAGTTGCCACGCGCCCTGGCGACGGCCTCGGCTTCCGCCTGGCGGGGGCGGAGGTGGAAGAAATCAAAGAGGGGGAAGTGGCGGAGCGCTTCAGGGCCATTCTGGCGGACCCCGACCTGGGTGTCCTGGCCGTGGAGGAGGAGCTGCTGGAGCGGGTGCCCCAGGCTCTACTGGAGAAGATCGGGCGCGAGGGCGTTCCGGTGCTCCTCCCCTTCGCCTTTCCGAGACGCTGGAAGGAGGCCGGCCGTGGAGAGGAATACGTGGCCACACTGATCCGGCGCGCGATCGGCTACCACGTGAAGATTCAGCGGTGAGGCCATGAAAGAAGGGAGCGTCGTGAAGATCTCGGGGCCCACGGTGGTGGCCCGTGATCTCGAAGGCGCGAGCCTCTACGAGGTGGTCCGGGTCGGCGGGGAGAGGCTGGTGGGGGAGGTGATCCGGATCCGGGGAGGGCTGGCCACCATCCAGGTCTATGAGGAGACCACTGGGCTCGGCCTGGGAGAACCGGTCATCGCCACCGGGGAGCCGCTCGTGGTGGAGCTCGGCCCTGGCCTCCTCGGGCAGACCTTTGACGGGATCCAACGTCCGCTCTCGGCCCTCGCTCTACTCTCCGGGGATTTCATCCGACGAGGGATTGCCCATCCCGCCCTGGACCGGGAGAAGCGCTGGGACTTCGAGCCCCTGGTCCGGGTCGGGGACGAGATCGACGAAGGGCGGATCCTCGGAGCCATCCAGGAAACAGCACACCTCACCCACCGTGTGTTGGCCCCGCCGGGGGTCTCGGGAAAGGTCGTCGAGGTGAAGGGCGGGAAGGTGACGGTGACCGACGACGTCATCGTTCTGGACGACGGTCGCCGGCTTTCACCGCTCCAGCGCTGGCCGGTGCGCCGCCGGCGCCCGTTCAAGCGGCGGCTCACGCCGGCGCTCCCGTTTCTGACCGGCCAGCGAGTCCTGGACTGTTTTTTTCCCATCGCCGTCGGGGGCGCTGCCATCATCCCCGGTGGATTCGGCACCGGGAAGACGGTCCTGGAGCAGACGCTCGCGAAGTTCGCGGCGGCCGACGTGATCGTCTACGTGGGGTGCGGGGAGCGGGGAAATGAGATGACCGAAGTCCTCACGGAGTTCCCCCGGTTGGTTGACCCTCGAACCGGGACTCCCCTCATGGACCGGACTGTCCTCGTGGTGAACACCTCGAACATGCCGGTCGCGGCCAGGGAGGCCTCCATCTACACCGGGATCACCATCGCCGAGTACTTCAGGGACATGGGGCACCAGGTGGCCCTCATGGCCGACAGTACCTCCCGCTGGGCCGAGGCCCTTCGCGAGATCTCCTCGCGGCTGGAGGAGATGCCGGGCGAAGAGGGATTCCCCACGTATCTCGCCACACGGCTCGGCACGTTCTACGAGCGGGCGGGCCGGGTCATCCCGCTCTCCGGCGAGGGCGAGGGGGCGGTGACGATCGTCGGGGCCGTCTCCCCTCCGGGCGGTGATTTCTCGGAGCCGGTCACGCAGGCCTCCCTCAGAGTCAGCGGTGCCTTCTGGGCGCTCAGCACGGATCTCGCGTACCGGCGCCATTTTCCGGCGATCGACTGGGTGCAGAGCTTCACCCTCTACGCGGAGCGGTTACAGGATTGGTTCAACGAGGAGGTCGGCGAGGAGTGGATCGCCCTCAGGGAGGAGGCGATGCGTCTCCTCCAGAAGGAGCGAGAGCTTCAGGAGATCGTCCAGCTGGTTGGGCTCGACGCCGTCCAGGACCAGGAGCGGGTCCTCATCGAGTCGGCTCGGCTCATCCGGGAGGGCTTCCTCCGCCAGAGCGCCTTCCACGAGGTGGACGCCTCGTGCCCGCCGGCCAAGGCCCTCTGGATGCTCCGCCTGATTCTCCACTATTCGCAGCGCGCCGCGTTGGCGCTGGGCGATGGCGTCTCTCTCAAGGCTGTCCTCGCGGCGGGGCTTGACGAGCGGCTCTTGAGGCTCGGCGAGGTCTCCCCTGGCGAGATCGAGGCAGTCGGAGCGGCCCTCATGACGGAGATCGACGAGACCCTGAAGGCGCTCGCGAGGACGTGAGCTATGGATTTGGTCACGCGGATCTCTCGTTCGGCCACCGCCATCGCGGGTCCGCTCCTCTTTGTGGAGCGGGCGCGGCGGGCGCGGCTTGGCGAGATGGTGCGAATCCGTCTCGAGGGAAGCCAGGAGCGGCGCGGTCAGGTCATCGAGGTCTCCGAGACCCATGCGGTCATCCAGG
>JAGFXI010000389.1 GCA_017861095.1 Deltaproteobacteria bacterium
CTTGCCGTAATACAGAGCCGCACCGATCAGGCTGCAGACAGCGGCGGAGGCTCCCAAGGTGAAGTGGATCCCGGCCAGGTAGGAGACGAGAAAACCGGCTACGCCGCCGACGGTGTAGAGGATGAAGGTCCGATAAACACCGTACTCTTCGACGACCAGACTCCCGATCTGCCGCAACGCCATCATGTTAAACAGGAGGTGAAGGATGCTTCCGTGGAGATAGTTAGCGCTCACAAGACTCCACCAGCGGCCCAGTTGATCGATGGGGAACGTGCCGCTCGCACCGAGGAGAAGGAGCGAACGGTCTGACGGAGAAAGCAGCGCCAACGGGTTTGCCGACAGGCCCAGCCGTGAAGGATCGAGAATGAGGGAGATGACATACATGCCTACGTTGACGGAGATGAGCAGTCGGATCCCCCGCTCCGGAGCGAACCAGGTCCTGGTCCACGCCAGACCCTTCCACCAGGAACCGGGATGCGCCGCACCGCAGTACGGGCACACCCGCTCATCGGCACTGATGAGCTTGTTGCAGTTGGGGCACAGGATAGAGTTTCTCCGGGAACCGTTCATGCTACTCCTCAAGGCAGGAAGGTCGACGGGTGCCGAAAGCACACTCCTCGCTCCCCATCACCCGGCGATGAGCTTCAGATGCTCCGGAGTGAGATACCAGCGCAGTCTCCCCTGGTGAGTCGGGAGGGAGTCGACATCGATTCTGCCGATCCCTCCTCTTTCGAATTGAATTGTCGCCTTCGAGCCTTCGGTGAGCAACATGGAGGCAATCTCGGCGAGAGAGGGAAGATGTCCGGCGACGAGTACCGCCTTGGCCCCCTCATACTGTTTCAGGAAGCGAATGCTCTCCTCGGGCGCGGCCATAGGTTTCAAAAGGTCCGTCTGGAGAATCTTCTCCGGCCGGAACCCGAGTTGCTCGGCGACGATCCTTGCGGTTTGCAGGGCTCTTTTCTTCGTGCTGCAGACGATGACGTCGACGCGGAGTCCCAGTTTCTTCAACGCCCTTCCAGCCGCCAAGATTTGAGCCTCACCTTCCGGGGACAGCGACTCGTCCGGGTCCGTATCCTTGGGAAAACTAGCTCCATGTTGCATGAGATAGATCTCCATGGCCTTACCTCTCAACAGGTCATCGGCTCCTTGAAGAAGTCCAGATCCGCTTCGGGCGGGAGCTTCACCAGGAGCATGGTCGATTCTGTCTCGCTCAGCACCTGAAGCGGTAGACTTCCTTTCATTCGGTGATGGAGGTCGTGTCTCAAGGTCGCACCCATGACCACCACCGAGCGGTCTCCCGCCTCGTCAATAATGACCTTTTCCGGCCGTTTTCCCTCCGGCCTAAGGAGTTCCCCGGGTTTGCCGCAGACATCCAGCCAGGCGCGGGCCCTCTCCACACACTGGTTGCCCACGTCCATCACCTCCTTGGGAGTGCCGGGTCTCTGCACGAACATTACATCCACAGGTCCACGTATCGCCGGCAGGACCTGCTTCAGGAGGGGAAAGAGGCGGCGGGCCGAGGGCGACCCGTCGGCACAGACGAGAAAGCGACTGTCAAGGTCACCTTCGCGAACAACGAGGAGCGAGGTGTGAAGGTTCAAGGCGAGACGCCTGGCCGTGTCCCCTCCCAAAAAGCGCCTTGCTCTCTCCCGTGGCGGCGAGGCGAGGACTGCCAGGTCGTACCGGTGTTCCGCCACCTCCTCATTGAGGACATCGATGAGGTTTCCGTAGTGCTCGAAGAAGGGGACTTTCTGATCGGCGGAGGTGGAAGCAACAAAGAGGTACCCGCTCGGCGCTTCCCGAATCTTTATCGCTGGTGGCAGTTCAAGAAATCCGACATCGGCGAGTACCTCCAAGGCCGCGGTGAGGATCCGAATCCCGGCCGGGAGCGTAGACCACTGGTCCCGCGGCAGCACCACGCCGAGCGGTGGAGGACTTTCCATGGCATGGGTCCCCGAGCGCGCCGTGAGGACACTCATCTCGGCGCTCAAGCGTGTACAGAGGGCGGCGGCAAACCGCAAGGCCGCCGCGGCAGGAGGCTTTCCATCTGTAAAGACAACAATCTTCACGGGATATCCTCGCTCGGCATCAGGAGGGCGCAAACCCGAGGGAATCCTGTTCACGCCCCTGCGGCCCATGTATCCAGATTCCTTTTCCGGGAGATGGGGCAGGACCTTGGCTGCACACCCTCCCCGAAGATCTCCCAGTTGCCTTGCTTGAGCTCCGGGCACTCCAGGAATACGTTAACCTCGCACAACGCGCACGCTGCCGGGCAGAACGTCTCCATCATAGCCTGCCGGATGGCCGCCCGTGTGGTCGTCCGGACATGAGTCTCACCCGCTAGGCGCAGCAGACCGGAATTCTTGAACACCTGGAACACTCGCGGATTAAGGGCGGAAAAGTAGAGGCCGCCCCCGCGGTCCCTCACCTCTTCCAGCACCACTTCCAGGGCGTGAACGCCGCTGGCGTCGAGAATGTTCACGTCGTGCATGCGGATGAGGAGATTCGCCACGCCGGGATGGCTCTTCAGGCGCCGAAGCAGGTTCTCCTGCACGAATGCGGCGGAACCGAAAAACACCGAACCCTGAATCCGAAGGATGTCCATCTGGCAACAGATCTCTCCATGGATGGTAGGGACCATCTTACCCGTCCGGAGATCAGGAATATTGGAGTAGATTCTGGGGTGAGCCGTCTTCGCGAGATGGAGGCCGATGGAAAGAAGAACCCCAATATAGATGGCGAAGGCGAGCTGAAGGAAAACAGTCGAAAGGAGAGTGACCACAAGCACTGCCCCGTCGCTTCGAGTGGAGCGCATGGCACGTTTGATTCCGGACAGGTCAACCATCTCGACCGCAGCGAGGACGAGGATTCCGGCAAG
>JAGFXI010000390.1 GCA_017861095.1 Deltaproteobacteria bacterium
GTGGTGGTGCTCTACGATGAGCCGCTGCGACGGGCGGCGGAGGTCGTCGTTGATGGGTATGGCTCTCTCAAGCTTGAGCTCGAGACGATCCTCGGCTGGAGGGCCGATTTCGTTCCGGTCGTGGTGCTCGTCCAGGAGAGAGACACCTTTCAGCGGATTACCGGCAGCAGTCTTGTTGTCGCCGTCGCCGCTCCGGACCGGAACCTGATCATCATCGACTACTCGAGGATGAATACCTATCCTTTCAGCCTCGGCTCGACGCTCAAGCACGAGCTCTGTCATCTTCTCCTCCACCATGCCATCACGGGCGGCAACCTTCCGGCCTGGCTCGACGAGGGTATTGCCCAGTGGGTGAGCGACGGCCTGGCCGAGATCCTTGGCGACGGCAGGGGGTCGGTGCTGGAGGCTGCGGTCCTCGCCAACAACCAGATCGCCTTGAGTAGACTGACCAAGGGATTTCCCGCCGACCGGGAGTCCTTGCCCCTCGCCTACGAGGAGAGCAAGAGCCTCGTGGATTACATGGTGCGCGAGTTTGGCAGGAGTCCCATGCTCAGTATGCTCCAGTACCTGAGAGAGGGGGACGGAGTGGACACGGCCGTTATGAGGGGCCTGGGGGTCTCGATGGCTGAGCTCGAGAGCCGGTGGCACGATCACCTCCGGACGAAGAGTTCCTGGTTTCCCTATCTGACGAGCAACCTTGCAGAGATTCTCCTGTTTCTGGCGGCGCTCCTCACGATCGCCGCTTTTCTGAGGTTGATCATCACGAAGAGACGATACCGGGATGAGGACCTCCCGGAGCATTGAAGCCGATGTTCGACCCCATCAAGAAAGCCGAAGAGGTCGCCCGGATCGTCACGCGGGGAGAGCAGCGGAAGTACTACCGGTTTCGGCCGGCGAGGTTCTACGGCGGGATCGCCACGGGAGATTGTGTCGGCTGCTGTCTCCGCTGCCTCTTCTGCTGGTCGTGGCGGGAGGTCGTGGCCGCGGAGAGCTACGGCGAGTTCCTCTCCCCGGGGGATGTGGCGCGGCGGCTAACCGGTATCGCCCGGAAGAAGGGCTTTCGTCAGGTGAGAATCAGCGGCAACGAGCCGACTCTTGCGAGAGCGCACCTCATCAAGGTGCTCGAGATGCTCCCGCCGCACTTCCACTTCATCCTCGAGACGAACGGCATTCTCATCGGCCATGACAGGACCTATGCCGAGGAGCTGGCCCGGTTTCCCCATCTCTACGTGCGGGTGAGCCTCAAGGGGACCGACGAGAAGGAGTTCTCCGCCTTGACTGGAGGCGCGCCTTCGGGCTTTGTGCTCCAGCTCCAGGCCCTGGAGCATCTGGCTGCGGCGGGGGTGAACTGTCATCCCGCCGTGATGGTCAGCTTCTCACCGAGGGAAAAGGTCCAGGCCCTTCGCGAGAAGCTAGAGGCGATGAGCGGCGCCTTCGAGGAGGTGGAGATCGAGGAGCTCGTCCTCTGGAGGGATGTGGAGGAGCGGCTTCACCGCGCCGGACTTGAGTACCACACCGCCTACCAGCCGGACGGGATGCCGCCGGAGCAGGTGTGAGGGGGGCTGGGTTATGGCCATGACCAAGACCTCAAAGGACGCCATCTTCGGCCCCATGCGCGTTCCCTTCCTCATCCTGAACCCGGCCTGCGTCATGCTGGGTGCAGCCACGGCGGTGCGGTCAGGGAGCGCCCTGAATCCATGGTATCTGGTCTTGGCCTTCGTCGGTGCAGTCTCGGCCCACATCAGCGTCAATGCCCTCAACGAGTACCATGACTATCGGAGCGGCCTCGACTTCACCACCCGGCGTACCCCCTTCAGCGGTGGGAGCGGCACCCTTCCGGAGAGCCCCGGCACGGCCCACGTGGCCCTGGCAACGGGTGTGCTCTCGTTGGTTGTGACCGCGGTCATCGGCATCTATTTTCTGAGGGCACGGGGGTTCTGGCTCCTGCCCCTCGGACTCCTCGGGATAGTAACGGTCGTGGTTTACACGGCCTGGCTGACGCGGGTACCCCTTGTCTGTCTCGTCGCTCCCGGGGTGGGATTCGGAACGGTCATGGTGATGGGGACCCACTTCGTCCTGGCCGGCTCGTACTCTTGGAGCGCCTTCGTCGCCTCTCTCGTTCCCTTCTTTCTGGTGAGTAACCTTCTCCTCCTGAATCAGTTTCCCGATGTGGAGGCCGACCGCGGCGTGGGGCGGCGGCACCTGCCGATCGTCATCGGGAGAAAGGCGAGCGTCTGGGTCTACGGCGGGTTTCTCGCCGCCACCTATGTGGCCATCCTTGTCGGGTTTTTGGCCGGGCTTTTTCCGTGGCCAGGATTGCTGGGCCTCGCCACGGTGCCTCTGGCCGTTGGCACCACGCGCGGTGCAGCCCGGTTCGCCGAGGAGATCCCCAATCTGATCCCCTACATGGGCCGGAACGTGATCATCACCATCCTCACGCCAGTTCTGCTTGCGATCGGGTTATTCATCGGCAGGTGAGGGCCTTCCCGCGTCTCCGTATCTCCGCTTCGCTTCGCCTCTCGGTTTCCGTCCTCCCTGGCAGGCCGTAGTCCCGCCCCGCTCTATGCCCTATGCCTTGCACCTTGAGCCTCGACTCTATGCCCTCTTCTCCATGCCTTATGCCCTTTGCGTTCTCCCCTCGTACTTCTTTGACATGGTGACGCAGAAGACGATAGCCTCTCTGCCGAGAGAGAAGGCATTCTGCCAAGAATAAGCCTATGACACTCAGCGACACCGCCAAGGATGCCGAGAAGGTGCAACTCGAGGTCCTCACACGGATGGGACCGGAGGGACGGCTGCAGGCTGGGATCGAATTATCCCGGATGTCCCGACTGCTCCTGGCTGAAGGCATACGCATGCGACACCCGGACTATGAT
>JAGFXI010000391.1 GCA_017861095.1 Deltaproteobacteria bacterium
CGGGCGAGATAATCTCTCCCTTCCGGGAGCTGAACCGGGGCGAGAGATGGAGAGTATGTGAAGCCCCCTTGTACCTCCGGTGAAGGGGGCTGATGGGTTTTGGTAGCCCAGCCAGGTGCTGAAAGACCCTTTTGATACTGACGGATGATCCCGCCGCAGGAGTCAGGCTGAAACAGGACTGGCGGAACGGTCCAGGCGCGGCACAGCGGGGTGGTGTTTACGTGGAATATTTGATCAGAGACTGCAGACCCAAGGAAGAGTGCGGCATCTTCGGCATCTATGGCCACGAAGACACGGCCCGCCTCACCTACTTCGGCCTCTACGCCCTCCAGCACCGGGGCGAGGAGAGCGCGGGCATCAGCGTCGGCGACGGGCGGCGGATGCTCCACCACAAGGGCATGGGGCTGGTGAGCGAGATCTTCAGCGAGGAGATCCTGAACAGCCTCAAGGGCCACCTGGGGATCGGCCACGTGCGCTACTCCACCACCGGCTCCTCCATGCTCGTCAACGCCCAGCCCTTTTGCATCACCCACTCGGGCTGCAGCCTCGCCCTCGCCCATAACGGCAACCTGGTCAACGCCCATCTCCTGAGACGGGATTTAGAACAGCGGGGCTCCATCTTCCAGACCACCATGGATACCGAGGTGATCGTTCACCTCATCGCCCGCCAGATCGTGCGAGGGCTCGAGGAGGCCCTCATCCACGCCCTCACCCAGATCCAGGGTGCCTTTTCCCTCGTGCTCGCCACCGAGAACCAGGTCATCGGTGCCCGCGACCCCCACGGCTTCCGTCCCATGTGCCTGGGCATGATCCACAACGACACCTACGTCATCGCCTCCGAGACCTGCGCCCTGGACCTGATCGGCGCCCGTTACCTGCGGGACGTGGAGCCGGGCGAGGTGGTCTTCATCGACGCCAACGGGCTCAGGTCCCGCTATCTTCCCAAGGTGCCCCGAACTGCATTCTGCATCTTCGAGTTCATCTATTTCGCCCGCCCTGACAGCAACATTTTCGGCCAGAACGTCTACATGGCCCGCAAGCGTCAGGGCTACGAGATGTGCAGCGAGCACCCGATTGATGCCGATATCGTCATGCCCTTTCCCGACTCGGGAAATTACGCGGCCCTGGGCTTTGCCGAGGCATCGAAGATTCCCCTGGAGATGGGGGTGATCCGCAATCACTATGTCGGCCGAACGTTCATCCAGCCTACCCAAGCCATGCGCGACTTCGGGGTGCGAGTGAAGCTAAACCCCGTCCGTCCTCTCATCAAGGACAAACGGCTCCTTATCGTCGAGGACTCCATCATCCGGGGCACCACGAGCCGCAACCGGATCAAGACCCTCCGGGATCTGGGGGCGCGGGAGGTCCACATGGCGGTGAGCTGCCCGCCCCACCGGTTTCCCTGCCACTACGGCATCGATTTCTCCACCCGCGGCGAGCTCATCGCCGCCCGTCTCTCCGTGGATGACATCAGGCAGTTCATCGGGCTGGACACCCTCCACTACCTCAGCCTCCCAGGGCTCCTCAAGGCGATCGACATGGACCGCGACGGTTTCTGTCTCGCCTGCTTCGATGGCAACTATCCCGTAAGCTTCGACTCGGATCTTGACAAACACTGCATGGAACGGCAACCGGGAGAGTGCTAGCCCCCTTCCATCGCGGCTGCAAGCCGTCCCCACAGGGCAACACTTAGTTTGGTGGGCCGTGCCCACCCTACATCCTAGGGACCTCCCCCGTCGCCGGAGGCAGGAACGCCCCCGGCGATGACTTTCCCCTTGCGGCAGCGGCAATGATGGGCTACAGTGACCGACGCCCGGCACGTTGTACCTCGCTCAAGAGAACACCATGGTCGGCAAGGTCAAGCAATCGCAGCAACGGGGTCTCGCCAAGATCCTCAAAGGGGCTCGCGACGTTCTCCGAATCGAAGCGGAGGGAATCCTCAACCTCGTCGATCGCCTCGGCCCCGACTTCGCCGAGGCGGTGCACTGGATCTACAAGGCCCGCGGCCGAGTGATCGTAACCGGGATCGGCAAGTCCGGAATCGTCGGACAGAAAATCGCCGCAACCCTCAATAGCACCGGCAGTAGGGCGTTTTTCCTCCATCCGGTCGAGGCGCTCCACGGCGATCTCGGCATGGTGAGCCCGAAAGACATCGTCCTTGCTCTCTCCAACAGCGGTGAGACCATCGAGCTCAACGTCATCCTGCCTATGTTGAAGACCCTCGGCACTCGGATTATCGGCCTCACTGGAAACACCCATTCCAGCTTTGCTCGAAGCTGCGACCTGGTCCTCTATGCCGGAGTGGAACGGGAGGCCTGCCCGCTGGGTCTGGCGCCCACTGCGAGCACTGCAGCCATGCTGGCCCTCGGCGACGCTCTCGCCGTGGTTCTCATCAACAAGCGTAAGTTCCAGGCCGAGGACTTCCACCGCCGGCATCCGAGCGGAGCCCTGGGGGAACGCCTACGGGTCCCCATTCAGCGGATCATGCGCACCGGCCCTGATATTCCCACGGTCAAGGAGGGCACTTCGGTCGGTCAAGCGCTCAAGGAAATGGATGCCAAGGCCATGGGTGCCACGCTGGTGATGGCCGACTCTGCATGCCTCGTGGGGATCATCACGGATGGCGACCTGCGCCGCGGCCTGGGGCGATACCCAGGGCTTGTGGATAGGCCCGTAGAAACCATCATGAGCCGGAACCCGAAAACCATCGAGGTGAACCGGTCGGTGGCCAGTGCGCTGGAGTTGATGGAGCGGCATGCCATCACCGTTCTCCCGGTGACCACCTCCCGAGGTGAGCTGTTGGGCATTCTTCATCTCCATGACCTCCTCGGCAAGGGGCATATACAGTTCACCTTGTAGCTAGTTCGAGGCCCGAGGACGTCCGGAAGGACGGTCATATCCGCGGTCGCAGCAGGTGGATCGTGGATAATGCGGGCTAGGTCTCGCTTACATCGGGGAGATTGATTAACAAGGGCATCGCCTCATGACTGCGAGCGCCGTTCCGAAAGGCCTGATCTGTTCGCTGGCTCTGGTGTCGAGTCCGCGCGAGCAGGGATCAGGACTGCTGCGGACCGGTCTCCGCTGCGCTTCTCGAAGAGACAACGACACTCCTTCCAGCCGGTCTTCCCCTCTGGGTCCGCATCACGGGAAAAAGCGCCGACCAGACGATCCATATCTGTCAGCAGTTGGAGATCCTTTGCCGGCG
>JAGFXI010000076.1 GCA_017861095.1 Deltaproteobacteria bacterium
ATACAACCTTCACTGCGTTTCATGGGCAACGTTTGGGCAACAGTTGCGGACATATATCCGCCCATTTCCGGGTTTTCCCCGGTAGTGGTAGACAACCCGTAGAGGCGCACGGGATAAGGGAGAACCAGCTTCCTGGTTTTTCCCGGTTCCCCCCTTTAACTGGACAATACCTTCACCCTTGTCGTGCTGGGATTCCTGCTTTACGTTTACTTCGGGCGCTACTTCCCTGGAGTGCTGTCTCACAAGGGATACGAGGTCGACCGCATCGTCGGGCACATGTACATGACGCTGGAGGGAATCTTTGGTGTGCCACTCTCCGTCAGCGTCTCCTTCGTCATCCTCTTTGTCGTTTATGGGACCTTCATGGATGCGGCCGGAGCCGGGAATTTCTGGCTGGATCTTTCGCTGGCACCATGGGGCGCACGGCGGCGAGCGCCGGCCGTGGCGCCCTGATCACCACCGCCCTGCTCGGCGGACCCCAGGCAAGCGGTGTGGCCACGACCATGTCGGTCGCCCCCATCATGTGGCCTATCCTGGAAAAGGCCGGCTATTCGCCAAACATGGCTGCCGGCTTGATCTCGGCGGGAGGCATCGGAGCCGTCATCTCGCCTCCCCTCATGGGTGCCGCCGCCTTCCTCATCATGCAGTTCCTCAACATCCCCTTCTGGGATGTGGTCGTCATGGTATTCATGCCGACCCTCCTCTACTACCTGGGCACCCTCTTCATGGTGGAAATGGAGGCGCGCAAGCATGGCTTCAAGCCACCGGCAGCTGAAGCAAAGACGGTCGGTAAGGTCATGCTCACCAAAGGCTATCACCTGATCTCGCTCGTAGCCCTGGTGGCGCTGCTGGTTCTCTGGAACAAGTCGCCCGAATACGCTGCCATGGGAGCTCTGCTGACGACGATCGCGACCAGTTTCCTGAGTAAAGAGAGAAACGAGTGGCTCACTCCCAGGAGGATTGTCGAAGCGCTGATCGAGGGGGCAAAGAACGTGCTCCCCGTTGCCGTGCTCCTTGCCGGAGCGGGCTTGATCGTCGGCACCTTCACCTTGACCGGCCTAGGTCTCAAGATCTCCGGCCTCATCATGTCCGCCAGCGGTGGCTCCAAGCATATTGCCCTGCTGCTGGCCCTGGTGGCATCGCTTCTCATCGGCCTGAGTTTGCCGATCACGGCAACCTACATCATGACCGTGGTGATGGTGGCACCAGCCTTGGTCAAGGTGGGCGTTCCGATTCACGTTGCCCACCTCCTGGCCTTTTACTTTGCCGTTCTCTCGGAAGTGTCACCGCCGGTGGGACTCTCGCCTTCGGCAGCAGCGGCGGTGACCGGCGGGAATCCTTTCAGCTCCATGATGCACGCCTGGAAGTATTCACTCCCAGCCTTTCTGGTGCCATTCTTCTTCGCCGCTACCCAGGTCGGCGGCAACCTGCTCCTCGTCGACGCCAATCTCCCGGGTTTCGTCGTTGCAACCTTGACCAGCGCTGCCGCTCTCTTTTTCCTGTCAATCGGTATCGCCGGATACTTTCGCGGAGTTCTGCCTCTCGTTGAGCGGGCTCTCTTGATTGCAGCAGCCGTTGTCATGGCACTCGTCCCCATAAGCTTTTCGGTGCAGGGGCTTGTGCCGCTCGGCCTCGGGGCGGCGATAGCCTTTCGTAACGGGTGGGTTCATCGGAGGAAATCTCAGGAGACGGTTGCCTAACCTTCGCCATAACCTCTGCACCGGAGAGGAGGGCGTGGGCTCTCGGGGTGACAATGCCGGGACTCCTCTAGTCCCACAGCTTAGCGCGGAAATGAGGTTTATGGGATAGCGGACAACAGCGTCGTTACGCCAGTCACAAAAACCCATTCACCATGGAGGAGGTATAAAATGGGTCTAGAGACTTGGAAGAGACTTGCCTATGCCGTGGCGGTTCTGGTCGTACTCGTACTGCCGGTGACAGAGTACGGCTCTCAGCAGCACGCGCAAGCGCAGAGCAAGCTTTCCTTCAGCATCGCCACCGGAGGCACGGGCGGCGTATGGTATCCCCTCGGCGGCGCCATCGGCGGGATCGTCGGCCAGAAGGTCCCGAACACCGAGGCGACCTCGGAAGCAACCACCGCCGCAATAGACAACTTGAAGTTGCTCACTGCGGGCAGGGCGGGGATGGCTTTCTGCTACGACTACCACATGGTCTGGGCCAACGACGGCAAGGTGCCGGGGCTTGCAGGCAAACATAGTGTCCGGATGGTTCTCGGCTTCTATGAGCAGCCGCTCCACATAGTCACGAAAGAAGCAACGGGAATCAAGTCTGTCACGGACTTGAAGGGCAAGCGCGTTTCCACCGGTGCTCCGAACAGCGGCACGGAGGAGCAGGCCGACTATGTGCTCAAGGCACTGGGCCTCGATTGGAACAAGGATTTCAGCCGTGAAAAGCTCGGAGCAACCGAGTCGGTGGCCGCCCTAAAGGATGGCAAGATCCACGCCTTCTTCTGGAGCGGCGCCGTACCCACCTCATCCATCATCGACCTTGCCTCTACGCCCGGCCTGAAGATGGTCCTGCTCCCCGTGGGTGGTGAGATCGCCGGTAAGATCATGAAGGCAAACCCTGGAGTTTTTCACAAGACCTTTTTCAGCAAGGGCTCGTATTCCGGAGTGGAAAGCGACGTGGACGCCATTGCCATCACGGCGGTACTGACCGCGATGGACGCCTTCCCCCAGGACAGGCTCTATCAGATCGTCAGCGCCATCTTCTCCAGCGAGGCGGAGCTGTCTGCGGTGTGGAAGGATGCGACCAAGCTTACCCCCGAGAGGGCGGTCAAGCAGGTGACGCCGGATTCCCTCAAGTACCTGCATCCCGGCGCCCAACAGTTCTTCAAGGAAAAGGGCGTGCTCAATTAGATGCGAGCGAGGACCAGTCTCCCTGCCCTGCTTCTCGTCTTCTTCCCTGCCCTCTGGATTCTGTCCGGGTGGACCCGGTCAGGGCCCACTCGAGTGGAACTCGCGGAGGCGGGGACAGGGAAGAAGATCTTCTCGGCCCTCCTCCGCGACGGTGAGGAGGTCGTGCTGACCTGGAAGAACTCGCTCTTCGGCCTCAGGGTGACCGAAGTCTTCCAGGCCCAGCGCGGCACATTGGTCCTCACCGAGGTTACCTTTGCGGATCCGCAAGGCCCCGCGCCGCCATCCGTCGCATCCACCGACGTCGATGACCTCTACCAGACAGGCGGGCCTTTTTCCGCCCGGGGACTCACCAAACCCTTCAAGCGGGTGGTCTATCGCGTTGGCGAGATCGGTGATCCGAAACTGAAGATCACAGATCGAGTCGTGGCGTTCAAAGAACAGGTGGGGTTTGGTGGCGCGGTCGTCCTCACCGCTGGGAGTCCTCGGTGGTTTGAGATCCTTCTTTGAACCGCCTGTTCCTTGAGGTTCTGGAGGTGCGCGCCAGCGGTCCCGGCACGCGGTGTCGTCGTTCCGGCAGGGAGGGCTCCAGACCGAGCCTCTGATCGCTTGCATAGCGTCTCTCTCGAACGATCACAAACTCCCCTTCCCCTTGTTCCTCAGCGCTGATCGCGCCTATCGTGCCAGTCTAGCCCGCACTACGCACGAATCACCTGCTGCGACCGCGGATACGGCCAACTTTCCAGGCGTTTCCGGGTCTCCAACCTTGCGACGTGCTGACGAGTACGCCTCAGGTTCGAGCCCATGCGACCGCCCGGTGGCGTTGGCCGTCTCCACGATCTCGCGACGGCGTCTCGTGCGTAGTGCGGGCTAGCACCTTGCCTTCTCGCCAATCAGGCGTTGCCATATGGCCAAGATTGCTGATTTCGCCAGGCGCCTCCAAAGATACAAGATCTCTTAACTATCTGATTTCATAGCATATTCGTGGCATTCCGTGCGGTGGCACGCGGTGTGCTTCTGTGAGCGCTTGGGAATAGAGGATGCCGTGAGCGCCACGGGAATGGTGACACTGCTCCCCGGCGCGTGTGCCACGGTCCTCGACACCGGTTACTCGTAGTGCGATTCCATACGGGATCAAGGCATCAGTATGGAAAAGACGGAGGTGGTAACCAGAGCCGGCTCACTCGAGCAAGATCGCCGGCGGCAAGAAAAGCGGCCCAACCGAGCATGAAGGTCTCGGGAGGCTCACGTGTTGCTCGAGCTCAATGTTCGACAGGATGTGTCCTCGTCGTTCTCCTTCTCCTGGCATTGGACGAGCATCTCTATCGAAGGCGGACGAAGAGGGGATCGACGACTAGGAGAGGAGTTCCGCCGGTGGGCAAGGAGAACCATGACACATGAACCCCTGCAACTTGGGTGGAGCAGGAGGTGAGAACCGTGATCCGGCAGCTCGTGGCGCGGGGGACGTGCCACCTTCATATAATTGGCGAGGCAACACCAAAGATTAGGGGCGACCGGAAACGCCTTGGAGAGGGCTATGAGAAGAGTCTATCTAGATAAAGAGCGGAAAGGTTGCGCAATCTGCGAGAAATGTGGTCGGGTGCAAAGGATACAGGTGGCTGAGACCGCTCGCGAGCAAACAATTAAGATAAGATGCAAGTGCCGTCATACCTTTTCGGTTCACATCGATCAACGGCGGCACTATAGAAAGGATGTGTCTTTACCCGGCATTTTCGAGAGGATTTGCCCGGGAAACGCCGAGAAAGGGAAAGTAATTGTTCAAGATATATCTCAGAACGGGGTGGGATTCTTGACCTATACAAAGCAGAAGATAAACGTAAATGATGTCCTGGAACTGAAATTCACCCTGAATGATCCCCATAGTTCAACGATCGATGTGCGGGGGACCGTCAAGATCGTTAAAGATCAGTACGTCGGGGTGGAGCTTGACCGCCCGAACGAACACACCCAGAAGATCCTAGGATTCTATCTAATGCAAGATGGCCGTGGTCGCAAGGAGAAAGAGGGGGGCGATCGGAGCGAGATCCATGACACCCGACGCCTACTCGAGCCAGAAGAGGGCTGGAACCCCTTCCGCCTGCCCCTCGGCCGCGACGGGGACGCCGTGGGCTTCAGAGGACATCTTAGGACATTAAGCGGAGGGAGCCTCCTCAGAGTACTAGCGAATGAAAAAAAGACGGGTGTCCTAAACCTGGTGAGGAGCGACAAGAGGGGCGCGCTCTGTTTCAGCAAGGGTGATATCATTGCGGTAAGCGGTGACGGCTGGGATCGCCTCGGCGAGGTACTGGTTGAGAAAGGAGCAATCACCCGGGAAGTGCTGGCTCACGGTCTGGCACTTGCCACGAGTTCGGGAAAACGTCTGGGCGAGATTCTCCTCAGCTCCGGGTTTGTCGCCGAGAAAACCCTCAGGGAGATCATGCATTTCCACATTCGCAAATCCGTTCAGGATCTCCTTGACTGGAGCGAAGGCCACTTTGAGTACCAGGACTGCGCCGTCGATTTCCACGGCACCGGCGTTAGGCCGACGGTGCCCGATGAAATTCAAAACGGACTTCGTCCTAAGCCGAAAAAGCGCGAACACTCTCGCCTGCCCGTAGCCTGGCCGGTAAGCATTCTCACCGCGGCGGGCCCGATCTCAGGTGAAATTAGAAATATCAGCCTCACCGGAGCGCTCGTCTACTGTCGCCAGCTGCCGGACCCAAAGCATTTTCACCGCTTGAGTATCGAGATCACGAAGTACGCGCACATGATGCTCCTCACCGTCGAGATGATCAGGTTAGATGTCGTGTATATCGACTGTCATGGCCCGATCTACAGCATAGGCACGCGATTCGTCGAAATTGACGAGCACGATCTCGAATTCCTGTCAACCAGAGTTCTGAGGTAGTCTGTCGTTGCCGAGGGAGAGAATGCCGACCCCGATGGCTCACCCTCGGTTAGGCGCAGCGTGTATTCCTCGCCTCCTGCCGAGCTGCGTTATAATTTGGCCTCACTGTTGCAAGACGAAGCGGTGGGGAGAGAGGGATAGATGTCGACGGTCGTCCGGGCAGGATCGCCGCGGGTGGACAGAAGATCAGAGGTCAAAGGTTAGCCGGCAATGGCCGACTCTCAACACTTGGCGAAGCTTCGGAGTGGGGTACGAGTCTGGAATGCTTGGCGGACGGGCGTCAGTGCCATCCTTCCCGATCTGAAAGGGGCCGATCTCAGCGGAATGGACCTGAGTGGCGCCACGTTGAGTGGAGCAGACCTGAGCGGCGCGGACCTCGTCGGTGCGACTCTCAGAAAAGCGGAGCTCCAGGCTGCGACCCTCATCGGGGCGGACTTGAGCGGCGCGGATTTCAGCGAGGCGAATCTAAGAAACGCCACCCTCAGCCGGGCGGATCTCAACGGGGCCGATCTCAGCAAGGCGGATCTCGCCGACGCCCATCTGAACGACGCCAACCTCATCGGAGCGACCCTGAAAAAGGCCGACCTTCACCGTGCCAGTCTGATCAGGGCCGATCTCAGCGGCGCGGACCTGAGCAGTGCCAATCTCATCGAGGCGGATCTTCGCGACTCCGAGCTGTCCTATTGTTCTCTGGTCATGGCCAACCTGGCAAAGGCAACGTTGAGCGGGGCGCGCATAGATTACGCCAACCTCCTCGGCTGGAAGATTCAGGGGGTCACCTGCACCCATATTGTCCGAGGTGACACAAGAGAGATTGTTCACTTCAGGCCCAACGAGTTTGAAAAAAAGTATCTTCAGAATTGTCAGCTATTCGAGATCATGCTCGAAGTTCAATTCTCGGAGTTAGCCTATTTCGTCGGCTTGTTCATCGCCAAGTCTATAAACAAGAAGCTCGGATCGCTTGTCGTTCAACTAAAGACTCTCGACGCCATTTCAGAAAACCACACGAAGTTTGTCTTTGTCTCCTTTGACCCAAAATTCGTGGCTCGGACCAAAGATGTGCTCAATACGGTCTTGAGAGGTGAAATCAACAGGTTGCTTGCCGGCACGGAAAGACCGAGCCTCTTGTTTCCAAGACAAGTCATGATGTACGTGCCGAACGGATTGGATGAAGAAGGCACGAGCTTGGCGTCGGACTCTAGAGTTCCTAAGGCTGACGCCATCAGGGGCGAAAGAATCGTAACCCACTATTCCATCTTTCTCAAGAGATTACAGCAGGCGATACAGACCATCGTTTTCTCCGTCTTGAGTAAGCCATAGTCGTCCCCTTAGCCCGCATGATGCTTCATCGCAGCGCGCGCAGAAAGTCCCCTACAGCCTCGACGCCCTCACGCTCCATGAGCCGGATCGTCTCCGTTCCGATGACGGCTATGTCTGCTTTTCCCCTGAGGAAATCGATATCCCCTTTGGACTTGAGGCCGAAGCCCACGGCGAGAGGGAGACGGGTGGCCCTCCGGCAGCGTCCGAGGTAGGTCTCGAGGTCACGGGAAAAGGCCGTGTGGGCCCCCGTGACGCCTTTCCTGGCCACGCAGTAGACGAAGCCTTTCGCCTGCGAGGCGAGATATGTCAGCCGGTCCTTGGAAGAGGTGGGGGAGAAGATGAAGATGGGGGCAAGGTCTCGCCGCGCCATCGCCTCCAGGTACTCCTTACCCTCCTCAGGCGGCAGATCAGGGACGATAGCGCCCTGGAGCCCCCGACTCGCCATGGCGCGGACAAACCGATCCACCCCGCACCTGAAGATGATGTTGTAGTAGGTCATGATGACGAAGGGGATGGCGGACGTCCTGGTGACCTCGGCTGCAAAATCCAGACACTCCTGCACTGTAGCCTTACCGGCCAGGGCCTTCTGATTGGCGTGGAGGATCACCGGCCCGTCAGCAATGGGCTCCGAGAAGGGGATCTGGAGCTCCATGAGATCTACCCCGGCCTCGACCATGTCAGCAACGATTCTCGAACAGTC
>JAGFXI010000077.1 GCA_017861095.1 Deltaproteobacteria bacterium
CGTTTGTGTTGAGCTCGACAATGGGGCCGTTGTTTCGGCGGCAACCTATGTCGCGCGACCCGAATTCATGGACTATCTGGACGAGGCCGAATGGGACAGCTCGGAATTCCTTCGTAAGGACAAAGAAACCTTCTGCAAGTCCTACATAGGCTACCGCGCCTTGCAATGAAGCCATCGAACAAGCCCGGTGGAGGCGACTCGTAGACTTGCGCCTCACCCGGCAACGTTGCGTGTCATCGTTAAGAAGTAAACTCCTACCGAACTGGTGGGAGAGTTTACATATGGTCATTTCTACAATCTTGTCGGGGACGAGGCAGCCTTAATATGTAGTGTCCCACTCAAGTGAGGCAACGCCCACTTTCGAGCGGCTTTCTTCTTATCATGGGCGGACAGCTGGATCCCTCACGCGGAGGTGCTCTCACGTGCGCACAGGCTCAGGCAGGTTCAGGTCGCAATGAAGCCGCTAACTGGTACACTGGCCTTTTGACGGAACTTCCTGATGTCTCCCCCGGGTTACTAACAAAAGCTGACTGGAATTATTAGAAATTCAGAGCTATACTAAATCTTAATAGGGTCCCTTAAACGGGGTGTCATTTAGCCTAGTCGAGCCCGCTCCAGGGGCTCTCACGTTCGGTATCGTTCCATCAGTTGCACCGGCTCGGTCTCCGCCCGGAATGGGGCGCGGAAGAGTTCCCATCAAGACCTGAACTTCACGGGAAAGGAGCTCGTCATGTACGTGGGGCGCAAGATGACAACGACGCTTGTTACGGTCACGCCGGAGACCACCATGGTAAAGGCCCGCGACCTGCTCCGGGAACACAATATCAAACAAGTTCCGGTCGTCGACCAACAGGGCAGCCTGGTGGGCATCCTCACCGACCGTGACATACGGACCGCCTGGGCTTCGCCCGCCACCACCTTGAGCATCTACGAGCTCACTTACGTGCTCCAGAAGCTGACCGTGGAGAGCGTCATGGTGAAAAACGTCATCACCACCACTCCAGACGCGACCATCGAGCGCGCTGCCAAGATCATGCACGATAACAAGATAGGCAGCCTGCCTGTGGTGGAGGGGGATAAGGTGGTGGGCATCATTACCAGCACCGACCTCATGGAGGTGCTACTGGACGCCCTCGGGATCGAGGAGGAGAGCGGGCGCATCGTGGTCCTGGTGAAGGATCGTATCGGCGCCCTCGCCGATGTTTGTGGGCTGCTGAAACAGAATAACATCAACATCCGGAGTATGGTGACCCTGCCCCTCCACCACTATCCAGGCGTTTATGAAGTGGTCATGCGGCTGAATCCCGCGGATCGCGCCAACGCAGAGGAGTATCTCAACCAGGCAGGTTATAAGGTCATCACCGAGTACAAGAAGGACCTAAGTTCCTACCTGCCAGCGGGGTAGCCCGCATTATGCACGAGCCACCTGCTGCGACCGCGGATCTGGTCGTCCTTCCGGGCGTCCTCGGATCTCGAACCTTGCGACGTACTGATAAAGTACGCCTCAGGTCCGAGCCCCTGCGGTTGCCCGGTGGCACGACCATCTCCACAATCTCGCGACGGAGTCCCGTGCATAATGCGGGCTAGCGGTTAGGCGAAGTGAATGGTGAGGTAGAGATCGCCGACCCGTCTCTCTCCCACCCTTCCTTTTCCTTTGAGCCGGAGGCGGGTTCCGTTCCGGGTTCCCGGTGGGATCTTCACCCGGAGCATCTCCTTGCCTCTGCCGCGATCCACGGCAATCTGCACCCACGATCCTCGCCGCACCTGCTCTGAAGGAACGGTCAGATTGTAGGAGAGATCTTCTGCCCCGGAGGGAGATGCCGACGGCCCGGCGAGAAGGGCTTTGGCCGCGCCTTTCAGGAAACCTTCGAATTTCTGCCCGAGACGTTTGAGCACGCCTGCCGGTTGCCACTGCGGTGTGGGCCTTTCTGTCCGGCGCTCCCGGTAGCGGGGCCTCTGGATGCGAACCCGGGAATATCCCACCGGCCCCCAGAAAAAAAAGCCGCTCATGCGAACACCGCGCCCGCCGAAGAAAACCTGGTCAAAAAAGCGCTGGTCGAAACGGAACCCCGCCCGATCGAACTCCCGAAAGAGCTCCTGAAAGACCTGATTGAAACGGGGATCTCGGAAGAGGTCCTCGAACACCTGTTCCCGGGAAAAGGGGAAGCCCTCCCTCGCCGCCTCCTCCCGAACCCTAGGCCCGTGGCGCCACTGGTCATACTCCCGGCGCTTGGCCGGGTCGATGAGCACGCCGTAGGCCTCGGCAATCTCCTTGAACCGCTCCTCGGCGCCCTGATCCCCTGGATTCCGGTCCGGGTGGTGCTGGAGAGCCTGGCGACGATAGACCTTACGGATCTGGTCCTCGGTGGCGTCTGGGGAGACGCCGAGTATCTGATAGTAGTCCTTCATGACTCTCAGGTCCTGTTAGTTCCCCGCTCACCCGGCCCCCGTCACCCAGCGGAAAATCCCTGCTACGAGGTCGGCGTCGCCCGCCGCTGCGACCGGCCTGCGACCAGGTACACAAGCGCCCCCACCACCGGCAGCAACGTCACCACCACAAGCCAGATGTACTTGGTCTGGAGGGTGGGGAACTGGCCGTAGGCCACGTCCCTGATGGCCCAGAAGGTAAAGAGCATGGGGAGTATGAGAATGACCAGAAAAATGGTCAGGTTGACGATATTCACAACGCCTGCGTCCTTTCGCAAGAGTTTGTGGCAAGTGGGCCCCGGCGACCTCGCCACCTTAGCACAGAGCCGGTTGTCAGGCAACGGCGGGGAATCCGGAAGCGGAGACAGGAGGACGCGGCGGCTCTCCGTATACTATCAATGCTGCGATCACGCCCTGGCGTGACGCCTTTGTCGAACAGACCGCCCTGCCTCGTCGGTTCATGCCGTTCCGGTGGGCAGTGCCCACCCTACACACTGCACTCCTGCCGCTGGAGGCCTAACCCCCTTCCAGGTACCTCTTCAGATACCGCGCCGTGTACGAGCGCGGATGGTCCACGAGCTCCCCGGGTGCGCCGCAAGCGACCACCTCCCCTCCCCCGTCGCCGCCCTCGGGGCCAAGGTCGATGATGTGGTCGGCGGCCTTGATCACCTCCAGGTTGTGCTCGATCACCAGCACGGTGTGACCGCGATCCACCAGCGCCTGGAGCACGTCCACCAGGCGTTCCACATCGGCGATGTGGAGCCCGGTGGTGGGCTCGTCGAGAATGTAGAGGGTTTGGGCCCGATGATTGCTGGCGAGTTCGTGGACCAATTTGAGCCTCTGGGCCTCGCCGCCGGAGAGGGTCGGACTGGGCTGTCCCAGCCCCAGATAGCCCAAGCCGAGATCGACGAGGAGGCGGAGAGGCCGATGGATCCGCGGCACCGGTTCAAAGAATTCCGTCGCCTCCTCCACGGTCATCGCCAGGACCTCGGCGATGTTCTTTTCCTTGTAGCGAACCGCCAGCGTCTCTCCGTTGAACCGGGTCCCACCGCACTGCTCACAGGCGACGTAGACGTCGGGGAGAAAGGCCATCTCCACCTTGACCTGGCCCTGGCCTTTGCAGCTCGGACACTGTCCCGTCCTGGCGTTGAAGGAGAAGCGGCTCGCCGTGTAGCCCCGCGCCCGCGACATGGGCGTGGCCGCAAAGAGTCGGCGGATCCCGTCCAGGACGCCCACATAGGTGGCCGGCACCGAGCGGGGCGTGCGGCCGATAGGACTGTGGTCTACCTCCAGCACCCGGCCGAGCTGCTCCCAGCCCTCCAGCTCGTCGAGGAGATCCGGCGGCGCCTCTATCCCGCGGAACCGATGCTCCAGGACCCGGGCGATCGTCTCTTCCACTAGGGTGCTCTTCCCGGAGCCGGAGACACCGGTAACGCAGGTTAGGGTCTGGAGCGGCACGGAGACCTCGATGGTCTTCAGGTTCCGGGCCCTGGCGCCTCTGACGGTGAGCCAGCCCCCGGTCCGCACCTGCCGCCGGCGCGATGTGAGGCGGCGACGGCCGTCGCCGTTCAGGTAGCGGCCGGTTATGGACTGGGGTGTTTCTTGGAGGTCGGCGAGGGTCCCGCTCGCCACCAGGCGACCGCCCTGACGCCCCGCGCCGGGTCCGAGGTCGATCAGATGGTCCGCCCGGCGGATCGTCTCTTCGTCGTGTTCGACGATGACGATGGTGTTTCCCTTCCCTTTGAGATCAGCGATGGTCGCGAGGAGTCGCTCGTTGTCTCGCGGGTGCAGGCCGATGGTCGGCTCGTCCAGGATGTAGCAGACGCCGCGGAGGTTGGAGCCGAGCTGCGCCGCCAGCCTGATCCGCTGCGCCTCGCCCCCCGATAGGGTGTGAGCGCCCCGGTCCAGGTGCAGGTAGCCCAACCCCACCTGCTCGAGGAACCGCAGCCGCGTGAGGATCTCGTCCACAAGGGGTGCGGCGATGGCCGCCTCGCGCCCGGAGAACCGCCAACGGCCAAAGAGATCCCGGGCCGAAGAGACCGGCTGCCCGCAGACCTCCCAGATGTTGAGCCCGTGAACCCTGACGCTGAGGGCGCTCTCTCTGAGACGGGCGCCGCGGCATCGAGGGCAGGTACTGCCGTCGATCTCTCCGGCGGCAGACCCGAGCCCGTCGCACTCCTCGCAGGCCCCGTGCCTGCTGTTGAAGGAGAAGAGCCGTGGGTCGAGCGGGGGGACCCCCTGGTGACAGCGACCGCACATGAGCCGCCTGCTGTAGAAGCGCTCCTTTTCACCGCCGTCCCACGCAACGAGCGTTCCGTCTCCTACCCCGAGGGTCTCGTCCACCGCCTGGGTCACGTCGGACCTGGGGGACAGACGCTGCCAGCTCCGGCAGACGATTTCAACCGTGTGCTCCCGAAAGCGCTCCAGAGTCGGGAGCGGCTTGAGCCCCTGGAGGCCGCCGTCAATGCGGGCCTCGGTGTAGCCCCGGGCCCGGGCCTGGCTTAGAAGCTGGCGGTGAAAGCCCTTGCGCCCCATGATCTTCGGCGCCAGCAGGATCAGGCCCTTTCCGCGAAAGCGCTCCTTCACATCGCGGGCGATCTCCTCCGGACTCATGGCGCTGATCGCTTCGCCGCAGGTGGGACAGAAGGGCTCCCCGGCCTTGCTGTAGAGAAGGCGCAGATAATGGTAAATCTCGGTGACCGTGGCCACGGTGGAGCGCCGCCCCATCTGGCTGCTCCGCTGGTCGATGGCCACGGTGGGCGGCATCCCGGCGATCTCGTCCGTCTGGGGTCGATCCAGAAGGGGCAGGTACTGGCGGGCATAGGAGGATAGGCTCTCCAGATATCGGCGCTGCCCCTCGGCGAAGAGCACGTCGAAGGCGAGAGTGGACTTGCCCGAGCCGGACACCCCGGTGATGACCACGAGCTGGTCTCGCGGGACGGTCAGGGAAACGCCTTTGAGGTTATGTTCTCGGGCGCCGCGGATTGTGATCGCCCCTCGGTCCTCGGCAACCCGGGCGAGCTCGGGCGGGGGAGCCGTCGTCTCCTCGCCCCGCCAGAGTCGGGAGAGGAAACGCCCGGTGTGAGAATCGGGGGACTTCGCCACCTTCTCGGGCGTCCCGGCCGCGACGACCTTGCCGCCATCCTCTCCACCTTCAGGGCCGAGATCGATGACGTAATCGGCGGCCTGGATCACATCCAGGTTGTGTTCCACCACGAGCAGGCTCTGCCCGGCATCAACGAGCCGATGGAGGGTCTCCACGAGCAGTCGGGTGTCGTCGCCGTGGAGACCGGTGGTGGGCTCATCGAGGATGAGAAGGACCCGCCGGTCCCCATTCAGCCGCAACGAGCGGGCCAGCTTCAGCCGTTGGCTCTCGCCGCCCGAGAGGGTGTTGATGGGCTGACCGAGACGGAGGTAATCGAGTCCCACGTGCCGGAGGGGAAGGAGGGCGCTTGTCACCCGCGGCTGATCGGCGAAGAGTTCCATCGCCTCGTTTAGGGTGAGGCCGAGGACGTCGCCGATGGAGTGGTCCCGGTACGGGACCTCGAGAATCTCATCCCGGAAGCGCCGGCCCTTGCACACCGGGCACTGGAGGTAGAGGTCGGCAAGAAACTGCATCTCCACCTTTTCGAAGCCCTCCCCGCTACAGGCCTCACAGCGGCCTCCCCGGGTGTTGAAGGAGAAGTGGCCGGGGCCGTAGCCGCGGACCCGAGCGAGGGGGGTCCTGGCGAAAAGCTCCCGGATGGGGGTGAGCGCCCCGGTGTAAGTCAAGAGGTTCGCCCGCGGTGTCTTGCCGATGGCCTGCTGGTCCATGAAGATGACGTCGTCGATCTGCTCCAGGCCCTTGATCTCACGGCAGGCGCCCGGGGCTTCGGTGGGGAGTCCCTGGCGCCGCAGCCAGGCGCGGTAGATGACCTCCGCCACCAGGGTGCTCTTGCCGGAGCCGGAGACGCCGGTCACCGCAACCAGCAGTCCCAATGGAATGTGGATATCCACGCCCTGGAGATTGTGAGCTTGAATGCCGAGGAGGTGCAGCCAGCGTCCGCGCTGCGGCGCCCCTCTCCTCGCCGGTCGGGTAAGGCGGCTCCGGCCGGCGAGGTAATCCGCGGTCCGGGAGCCGGAGGCCGCCTCGATCGCCCCCGTGGGCCCGGCGTAGACCACTTCGCCCCCCCGCTCCCCCGCCCCTGGACCCAGATCCACCAGGTAATCGCTCGCCCGGATGATTTCCGGATCGTGCTCCACGACCACGACCGTGTTTCGCTGCCGGGTAAGGGCGCGGAGAATCTTCACGAGCTTTTGGTTATCCCGGGCGTGGAGCCCTACGCTCGGCTCATCCAGAACGTAGAGCGTGTTGACGAGGGGCGAGCCGAGGGCGCGGGTGAGATGCACCCGTTGCACCTCGCCGCCCGAGAGGCTTCGCGACTGGCGGTCCAGGGAGAGGTAGCCGAGACCGACCTCCTCCAGGTACCTCAGCCGTTGAATGATCTCGTGACAGACGAGGGCAGCGGCCGGATCGCCGCGGAGGGAGTCGGCCACACTCCCCATGAAGGAGAGGGCCCGCGACACCGGCCAGCCGTTGAAGGTGGCGATGTCGACGGCTCCGAGGCGGTAGAGGAGCGCCAAGGGTTTCAAGCGGCTGCCGCGGCACGCGGAACAGGTGCGGTAGGCGCGGTAGCGGGAGAGGAAGACTCGGACGTGCATTTTGTAGGTCTTGGTCTCGAGCCAGTCGAAAAAGCCGCGCACACCGTAGAAGTCTTTATTTCCCTCGATGACCGCCCGCTGCTGCTCCGGTGAGAGGCGACGGAAGGGCTCCTTCGTGGGAATGCCCGCGGCCCGGCAGAAGGCCATGAGATCCTCGTGCTCCATCCGGGTGGTGCCCCAGGGCTTGATCGCGCCCTCGGCCAGGGAGCGCTCCCGGTCGGGAATGACCAGGTCCAGGTCGATGTCGATGGTCCTCCCGAAGCCACGGCACGCGTCACAGGCGCCGAGGGGACTGTTGAAGGAAAAGAGGTGGGGAGAAGAGGCCGGGTAGGAGATGTCGCAGGCGGCGCAGTGCCTGGTGCTGGAAAACACCCTTCTTTCGTTGCCGGGAAGAATCAGGGCGAGCCTGCCCTCGCCGTGCTGGAAGGCCTGCTCCAGGCTGTCCAGAATGCGCTCCCGCTGCTCGGGCGCCCAGGAAACCCTGTCCACCAGCACGTCCAGGGGGCCGTCACCGGGGATGGGTCCATCCTCCACGGAGAGCACCCTGCCCTGATGCCAGAGCCGGCGGAAGCCCTGACGGAGGAGACGCAGTCGAATCGCCTCCCGGTCACCGTCCGGCTCCCGCACCGGGAAGGTGACAAGCACCCGGGTTCCCCTGGGGATCCCGGCGAGGA
>JAGFXI010000392.1 GCA_017861095.1 Deltaproteobacteria bacterium
GGAGCGATCGATGGTTCTGGCATACAGGAAGTAGCCCACCCCGATGCCGATCAGGCTGATGATCAATACGGTGATAGCGTTCATGGCACCTCCCTCCTTCCGGTTTGGTTAACGACCTTTTCACAAGAGGGCCCGCGCCAGCACCTTTGATGATAGGGGGCCACCTTTTCCGAAGCGGATTAGGCAAAAAAAGGTCAACTGCCAAAAGGTGCCGGCTGTAGCCATAACCCGAGATATGGAAACGTGAGATAAACGCACGCTAGCACTATTCAAATATCGGAGGCGGTCTTGATTGTCAACGGCGATTTTTCGAGCGGGCTGCGAAATGTTCATAGGATCTGAGCATTCCCCGGTGGCTTGCTCCTTGCGGACTTTCTCATATAGGCTTCCATCGGATCCAGAGCACCGATCAGGTAACTCGCCACGATTCGCATAGCAAAGGAGCACCTGCCCGCCTCGGTGCACCGGTATCCGAAGCAACGTTTGAATCGGTCGAGCCCAGCCAGCGATACGCCGGCATCGACAGCGAGAAACGCGGGGCGGAGATGACCCCGCTTCGAATCGCTATCTGAACATTCTGGGGGCCAGCTCTGTTAATACCTTCCTTCTGGTGATGATCCCGACTGGTCTTGCATCTTCGTCGACCACTGTCAGTAGGTTCAGTTTTTTGTACAGGATCAATTCACATGATTTTTCAAAGCTATCCCCAGCTCTGATCGTCTGACGTTTACCACTCATGAGATGCGAAACCTGCTTTATTCCCGTAAGCTCACATTCGTTGAAAAATCTCTCGACCCAATCTTTCTTCCCAGGCTTGTCGCAGGCATCCCGATAAAGTCGACTAAGCTCCCTCATGAGATCGTCAACGGTCAACACCCCAGCGTACTTCTTCTCGTTGTCGAGAACAACCAGTCCGGGCGAATGAGGCGGCCCTTCCAGATTCTTCTTGATGGCGCTGTAGGCTTCCTTAAGGCTGGCGTCAGCCTTGATTGTCGCAAAATCTCGCGTCATCACGTCACTGTTTGTTTTTTGAAGTTCCATAGGCATATCTCCATATCTGAAGTTGATGCTTCATGTTTGACTTTCTCACAAACACCGAAACCCACAGCTTTCCGCCTCCACCTCACGGTGGCTCCGGTTTTCTAGGAATGAAAAACTTAACACTCCCAATGGGAAAGAAATCATCCTAATCAGGAGCGAGGCGGACGCCTTTAAGCGGTATCTCCATCTGAAACCTCCTAAGTGGAGAGTAAAGGCCGGGAAAAAACATCTTAAGTTTATCAAACAACAAGAAGCCTTCCTAGTCAAGAAAAAGGCGCGTTCGGGATTTCGGTAAACAGCCGTATCGTTTGATCTACGGCTCACAGCTAAAATGGATGACCAGAGGCGACTGCGGGTCCACCTCTCGGCCGAGCCCAATGAAGCCCTGGCCCTGAAGGGAGCGCTCGTCCCGGTGGAGGCAGGTGCTTCCCTCTCCCTGGGTAAGGAGATATGTCCCATTGGTGCTCGTGTCCACGACGACGAATCTGCCTTGGCGATACTCAATTCGCGCATGGATGCGCGAGACGAAGATATCGTCAACCACCAGGTCGTTCTCCCGGTGCCTGCCTATGGTCCCCCCGGGTCACATCCTGCCGAGCTCGATGGCCTGGTCGTGAGACCGCAAGGTGAGGCGGGACTCCTTAGGAGCGGAGGCCCCGGTGATTGACACTAACCGTAAGGGTTAGTGACAAGAAACGGCGTAATCCCTCCCACGGAACCTGGGGCCGAGAAGCTTGATACAGAACGGGTAAGATAGGCGAAGCATGTCCGGCTCGAGTCCCAGGCAGGCCGCAGATGCCCGACTGTCACTGCATGGGGAGCGGCGCCTGGCAACCCACGGTCGATGGCTGAGACGCCTGACCAAGGGCTGAAACCCTTTCCTGCTCAGCCTCTGGGGCTCTGGCATGCTCCTTGCTGATTCACGTGTCCGTGCGCCTTCCATCGAAGCGTAGGGGAGGCGCGTCCGGTGATGACCTATGAAAGGCGCTGCCAGGGTCGAGCGCGCTGGGTTGAGACCTATAGCTCCAAGGCCAGCGTCGATCGCCGGCTCGGGTGTTCCCGCTGGGCCTGGCCGAGCTTATCAAGGTACGTGTTCATGAATCCTTCTCTCAGATACCCATGGGGCAGGCACCTCCTGATACTACCCCTTTCCTGGGCTCTGAGCGCCTGCATCTCCTTGGGTCCCCTTTACCCTCCGTCGCCACCTGCCCCACCTCCCCCACAGAGAACGAATTCGGCGTCCGCCTCTCAGACACCGAGTACCAGCGCGGTGAACGGCAGTGGGCCGCAAGCGAACATTGAAGCCTTGACGGATAAATCCCCCGGACCTCCGAGAGCCGGCTACCTCCACACGGTTCGCTGGCAGGGTGAGACCCTTTGCCTCATCGCCCGGTGGTACACCGGCTCGTGGAAAAACTGGAGAATCCTTGCCGATTCCAACAGCGCCATCAACCCCGATCGGCTTGTAATCGGCGACACGGTGGTCATTCCCGAGGGGCTCCTCAAGAACCGGAAGCCCCTCCCACGTAACCTCGTCCTCTCCCTGGCGGCGAAGGAACGAGGTCACCAGATGTCGTCGCCTCCTGAAGAAGCCGGGCCGTTGGACCTCTTCGGACCCAAAGAGTAGCAACGGGAACAGTCCCTCTTTTCGCTCTTACAGATGCCCATAGGTATCCAGGGCTTTGAGGAGAGATCCGCCTCTGCGGATGTCTTCTCGGGCGCGGGAATCCTTGTCGGCCCACTGGAGTGCCCGGGGTGCTACCGTTGAGACCAGTGGGGCGGGCACGACAATCACCCCATCCCGATCGGCCACGA
>JAGFXI010000393.1 GCA_017861095.1 Deltaproteobacteria bacterium
GCTAGGAAGGACAGTTGTCGGACAGCCGGTGCGGGGGATTCCCCCCGAGTGATGCCTTAAGTGAACCGTATTGGGGCTAACAGTCTCAACTCTCGATGAAGCTCCTGAGCTTCTTTCGCCGGCTCGGATGTCGCAACTTGCGCAGGGCCTTCGCCTCGATCTGACGAATGCGCTCCCTGGTAACGGCAAAGTCCTGACCTACCTCCTCGAGGGTGTGGTCCGCCTTTTCTCCGATACCGAACCGCATGCGAAGCACCTTCTCCTCCCGCGGGGTGAGGGTGGAGAGGACCTTCCGGGTCTGCTCGGACAGGTTGAGGTTGATCACCGCGTCCACCGGCGACGTCACCTTTTTGTCCTCGATGAAATCGCCCAGGTGGCTGTCCTCTTCCTCGCCGATTGGGGTCTCCAGAGAGATGGGTTCCTTGGCGATCTTGAGGACCTTGCGCACCTTCTCAAGGGGAAAATCCATCTTTTCGGCGATCTCCTCGGGGGTGGGCTCGCGCCCTAGCTCCTGGACGAGGTAACGAGAGGTACGAATCAGCTTGTTAATGGTCTCGATCATATGGACTGGGATGCGAATTGTTCTTGCCTGATCGGCGATCGCACGGGTGATGGCCTGACGAATCCACCAGGTAGCATAGGTGCTGAACTTGTACCCGCGCTGGTACTCAAACTTGTCCACTGCCTTCATGAGGCCGATATTTCCCTCTTGAATGAGATCCAGGAACTGCAAGCCCCGGTTGGTGTATTTCTTGGCAATGCTCACTACGAGGCGCAGGTTGGCCTCGACGAGCTCCCGTTTCGCCTCCTTGGCCTTTGCCTCACCGGACTCTACCTGGCGAAGTATCTGTTTGAGGGAACGGGCATCCATCTCCGCTTCCTGCTCCACCCGTAGCGGCGGAGCTCCTGAAGAGGTTTTCCGGTGCGGAGCATGCACTGCCCGATCTCCTCCTCCCCCTTCTCGATGCGCTCGACGCAGTGCCGAAGCTTGCTCACGATCCGATCGATCTGCCGTTTCTCAAGGCGGAGATTCTTGAGGAGATGAGAGATCTTCTCCTTGTTGGCGCGGGTCAGCTCATCGCGGGCGTGGCGTTCGGCCTTGTCGAGAGCTGACTGGGTCTGCTCCTCAAGCTGCCGGTTTCCCTCGTCCAGGCCCTGGACCTCCTCAAGAAGACAGAGAAGCTTTGCCTGTTCCCGCGCCTCCTCCTCCGAGCTCAATTCCTCGTCAAGGTGCTTCAGCACGTCTCGGATCCGAAGGCGATTTTGGGCAATCTTCTCACGGAGGCCGAGGATCTCACGCACGCCGACCGGGGTAGCGATGATGGCGTCGATAACCTCCTGCTCGCCTTGCTCGATCCTCTTGGCGATTTCTACCTCGCCTTCGCGCGTGAGAAGACAGACCATGCCCATCTCTCGAAGGTACATTTTTACCGGGTCCGTTACCCGTCCACCCTGATCATCCTCCTCGAGGCGGAGTTCGTCCTCTTCCTCCTCGATGGTCCCGGCCTCCTTCTCGATCTTTTCCTTGAGCACCTTGACCTTCTGCGAGGTATCGACGATGGCGATATCCATCTCATCGAAGATCATCATCATATCGTCGAGCTTTTCGGAGTCCACCAGCTCGTCAGGAAGGGCGTCGTTCACCTCGTCATAGGTGAGGTACCCTTTCTCCTTCCCCATCGAGATGAGCCGTTTCAGATCTTCAATGTCCGTCTTTTTCGCCATCACTCCATCTCCCCCTTCGTGAGGTTGGCCTTGCCGCGCACTCTCCTGGCTACCAAAGCGGCCTTCCTGGCAAGAAGTTCGCCAAGCCGGGCCTCGTCGCGCTTCTCCTCGGCAATCCGGATCTCATGCTGCAGCCGCCTGAGATCGTCCAACCGTCGCCCCTTTCTCCCCTTGATCCCTTCGATGTACTCGCGCAGGCGCAGACTCGCGTTCTCTTCCGACCAAGGATTCTCCTCGAGCGACCAGGAGCTCACTCGCCGCCGCAGGTCCTCACTGGTGAGCTCTACTAATAACCCACCGAGATCCAGGATTCCACCTGTTCGGTAGTGTTTTTCCAACAAGCGGCCAAGCTCCCGCCACTCTTGCCCCTCGAATTCGTCGAGAATCCCAGCCTCCGCGAGCAGGGGAATGCCGCTCGGGTAGTGGATGAGAATCCGGGCCACCACCTCTTCCATGGCGGGCACCCGGGTGTCGTCCCGCTTCTCGGCGTGGCGGCGGCCCCACTCGGTCTCGGGAGCTCCAACAAGCCCGAGCTCCTGCCGCAGCACCTCCTCGCTCACGCCCAGTCGTCGGGTAAGGAGCTGGAGGTAGGACTCCTGCTCCACCCGAGAATCCACCAGCTTGAGGAATGGCGCCACCTTCCGCACCGATCTGACCTTGCCGGCGATGGAGCCGTCATAGTCCACCAGGGATTCCTCCAGAAACACCTCGAAGAGAGGCCGGGCCTCGGCAAGAAGCTGGAGAAAGGCGTCTTTGCCGCGCTGCCCCACGAAATCATCGGGGTCCATCCCGTCCGGGAGCTTCAGGAGTCGGGCCGGGAGCTTCTCCCGGAGGAAGAGTTCGAGGCTCCGAAGCGCCGCCCTCATGCCGGCCTCGTCCCCGTCGAAGACCACCACGGCCCGAGGCGCCAGCCGCGCGAGGAGCCGGACGTGCTGGACAGTGAGGGCCGTACCCAAGGGCGCAACCACATGGCGAATCCCGCGACCGTGGAGGGCGAGGAGGTCGAAGTAGCCTTCAACCACCAACACCTCTCCCTCCTTCCTGCACGCCTCTCGGGCCACCGGAAGGCCGTACAGGATACGGCCCTTATGGAAGACGGGCGATTCGGGACTGTTCAGATACTTCGGCAGGGTTTCATCAAGGGCCCTACCGCCGAAACCGACAACCCGTCCGGCGAGATCCCGGATGGGAAACATGAGGCGGTTCCGAAAGCGGTCGTACACCTCTCCCTCTGTCTTCTGGGCCAGGAGACCGGCCTGGACCGCTACCTGGAGTGAGATCCTCTTCCCGAGGAGCTGGCGCCTGCACCCGTCCCACCGGGCCGGGGCGTAGCCCAGCCGAAACTCGCGGATAATCTCCGGCCCCATATCCCGTCGGCGCAGGTAATCCCTGGCCGGGCCGGCCGCAGGATCCTCCAACAACACCCGGTGGAAATAGGCCGCCGCCGCCTCGTTCACCTCACAGAGGAGATCAGCGAGCTCCCGGGCGCGTTTCTGCACCGGGGTCTCGGGCGCCTCCGGCAGGTGGATGCCGTAGCGATCGGCCAGCTCCTTGGCAGCCTCGGCAAAGGTGAGGTTCCGGACCCGCATGAGGAAATCGAACACGCTTCCACCCACCCCACAGCCAAAACAGTAGAAGGCCTGGCGGTCGTCACTCACGGTGAAGGACGGGGTTTTCTCGGCGTGAAAGGGACAGAGGCCGACATAGGTCTTCCCGCGCTTGCGAAGCGACACGTGAACGCCCACCACATCGACGATGTTGGCGGCGGTTCTGATCTCTTCGATCGCCTCCCGGGTGAGCCCGGGTGAGCCTGGCCACGCTCTGCCTCGCTTCGGGGATCAGGGGTCAGGCGCGAGCTTTCAGCCATCAGCTCTTAGCGGTCAGCTTCTTCCTTGCGCCTTGCACCTTGTGCCTTCCGCCTGCTGCCCTCTGCCCTCTGCCTGCTGCCTGCTGCCTGCTGCTACTTCAACTCCACCACCGTCACGCCCGACCCACCCCGATTCTGGACCTCGTGGTGGAACCCCTTGACCCCTCCATGGTTGAGGAGGAACTCGTGCA
>JAGFXI010000394.1 GCA_017861095.1 Deltaproteobacteria bacterium
TCTCTATTCTTTTGCCGCTTCTCGACCGCAGCAATCTCACCCAAAATGAATTCAGCTACACTGTTCCAGGTGTTTGCCGACTCGTCCGGACCGAGTACTGCAAGCTGCTCAGCCCGCTTCTTACAATAGTTCGCTACATCAAGCCATGCTTTTCTACGGAGGGGAATGGTTGCTTCGAAAACTCCATCTTGGGACGTCGCTTCCGCCCAAACCAGTCTCGCCACAGGGTACACGCTTCGATCGAATACGAGCTGGAGAGAGCTTCTTGATTCCAATCCTTCGCCCTGCCCAGCCGGATGGCCTATCGGGACGGGAGCAAGGACGCGAATCCGTCTGATCCTCAAGTCTTTCGCCGCGCCCTTCGAGGCGGCCCTCATCCGGGTCGAGTCCGTACGCCATGCAGGTCTCGTGAGCAAGGTGACCCCCGGCGCTCTCGAGGTTGCGCTCACCGGGGATCGCACGGGGACCGAAACGGTGTACGTGCAACCCGGCGCCGTGATCCTCCGGAGCGAAGAGGATGGTGACAAGCAGGAACTCGTACCTTTCACTCAAATCAAGGTGGGTGACTCCATCGTCTACTTCGGTCTAGCGGTATGCCAGGACAGTTCCAAGTTCAACGCCTACGTTGTCGTGATAGTCGGAGGATGACGACGAGAGATCGGTTAACATCTAGACGCACCTAAGTGCCGTAATTCCTGCCAGTTCGACAGAGTCATGGGGAGGGCTGGGCGGGGGGCCCTACCAATCGAGCCCTCCTCTTGCTTGTTCGTTCGCTCACCGGGCACAGTGACAAAAAAGGCAGGGTCAGCAGCGACCCTGCCTTTCGTCTCATGGGGGACCAGGGTTGGGCGGAAGGGCTCTCCGCCTTCCCTCGATGCTTGTCAGGAAGTCGACTCAGCCCCGGCGCCTGCCTCCCCTTCGCCCTTCTTCTCCTTCTTCTTCGGAGGCTCACCCTTGAGGGAGAGCACGAACCGTTCCGCAATCACCGGCCGGTATGTGGTCTTCATCTTCAGGCAGTTGACGGGGCAGCCGTCGACGCAGATACCGCAGTAGACGCAGGCGAAGACATCGCAGGACCAGTCGCCCGTCTTCTTGTCCACCGTGAGGCACTGGGACGGACACCGCACCGCGCACAGGGTGCAGAAGATGCACTTCTCGATCTCGTTGTAGAGCTCGCCCCGGACGCCCTCGAAGGGTTGCCTCACCACGAAGGGATAGCGGCGTGTGGCCCTCTTGCTGAAAAAGTTCCTCAGTATGGTCGGGGTCATCTTGAACACGGCTTCAATCCCCCTTATCGCTCCGTGCAGCTGATGCACGGGTCAATGGAAAGAACGATCACCGGCACATCGGAGAGGTACATGCCAGGCAGCATCACCAGGAGCGCCGGGATATTGGCGAAGGTGGGAGTCCTGATCCGACACCGCTCAAGGTTCTTCTTTCCGTTCCCCTTGAGATAGTAGACGAGCTCCCCTCGGGGCTGCTCGATCCGGGTGACCACCTCGCCTTCCGGTCTCGTCTTCACCTTGGCGGCAAGCTCGCCCTCGGGGATCTTGGCGATCGCCTGGCGGACGAGGTCGATGCACTGGAGCGCCTCCCGGAATCGAACCTTGGTCCGGGAGTAGCAATCGCCATCGGGCTCGACCACCGGCTCGAAGTCGATCTCGTCAAAGGCGGCGTACTTGAGCAACCGCGTATCCTGGGCAACACCGCTCCCGCGGAGCGTCGGACCCACGAGGCCGAGCTCGTAGGCCTGGGCGGTTGTCACCACCCCCTTGCCCACGGTTCGCTTCTTCACCGTGTAATCGTTCATGATGGTGTTTTGCAGCTGCTTGATCTCCTTCTCCATATCGGCGAGCACCGAGAGAATCCAGCGCATCTGCTCCGGGGTGAGATCGCGCCTCACTCCGCCCACCACGTTCACCGAGACGATGATCCGGTTGCCCGTCGTCGCCTCGTCGATATCCATGACCTTCTCGCGGATCTTCCAGAACTGCATGAAGAGGCTCTCGAAGCCGAAAGCGTCCGCGAAAAGACCGAGCCACAGCAAATGGCTGTGGAGCCGGTGGAGCTCCGACCAGATGACCCTCAGGTACCTGGCCCGCCGCGGCACCTCAACCTGCATCATCTCCTCCAGCCCCTGGCAGTAGACCATAGCGTGGATCATGGAGCAGATGCCGCAGACCCTCTCCACCACCTGGATCATCTGGTTGAAATCACGGATCTCGACCAGCTTCTCGAGTCCGCGGTGTACGTAACCGAGAGCGGGAATCGCCTCAGTGATGACCTCATCATCCACACTGATCTTGAGATGCACCGGCTCAGGAAGCACCGGATGCTGAGGTCCGAAGGGAATGATTGTCCGACTCGCCATATCGCCTCCACCACCCTATTAGGAGCCTTCAGTGGCCTCTTTCGCTGCGGGCTCGCCCTTGTTTACCCTGCTCACCGTATACCGGCAGAGGGGTGTCGTCTTGATCTCTTCCTCCAGGTAGAGGGTCCGGTTAAAATCAATCGCCAGACCCTTGAACCGCACGCCGAAGAGGTCCTGAATCTCGTTCTCCACGAGCAGGGCGGCCAGGTACACCGACGAGATGCTCGGCACCTGGACGTCCTTGGCTACCGTCAGCCGCAGGTGCTTCATCGTGAGGTTCTTGTCGTAATGGTACAGGATATCCACCTTCTCTGCATCCAGCTCGGCAGCGCTCAGGGTGACCAGCCTGTACCCCTCGGCCTTCATTCTCCCCGCCTCGCCCACCACAGCATCGAGGCTGATGGGAATCACTTGTTCCCGCATGGTCGCTCCTCGCATCCCAGAGTAGATCAGGTCCCGGTGCGCAAG
>JAGFXI010000395.1 GCA_017861095.1 Deltaproteobacteria bacterium
GCGTAGCGAAGCCATACCCTGAGGAACCGTATGCGTTAATCGCGCTCGTACGGATCTGTGGGGGCTCTGGGAGGGTAACCTCCCAGTTCTACCCGGAAGTGAGGCCGGGCCTTTCGGCGGGGTTCTAGTGGAAAGCCAGGGAGGCCTTTCTGTCGGCGAAGGAAGGTCGTGGCTCCGGATGCGCTTTGCGCCGCAGACCATCCTGCCTGCCGCGCCGCGTCCTCCGCGACGAGGAGAGGGGTTAAGGGGACTGATCATGCGGCTTAAGGAGATCGGGGAGTTCGGGTTCATCGATCGGATCCGGAACGGATGCCTCGTCAGGAGCGCGAGCGTCATCAAGGGTATTGGTGATGACTGCTGCGTGTTCAAGACCTCACCGGGACTCGTCACACTCTTCACCACCGACATGCTGGTGGAGAACATTCACTTCATCCGCGGGGCGATTACGCCTTACAAACTCGGGCGGAAATCAGTCGCAGTGAACATCTCCGACATCGCCGCCATGGGAGGGACGCCAAGGGAGGCCGTGGTCTCAATTGCCATTCCTGACACGCTCGAGGTGGAATACGTTGATGCAGTCTACGACGGCATGAAATCCATAGCCAAAGAATATGACGTGAACCTTCTCGGCGGGGATACGACCGCGTCTCCGGAACACCTGGTGGTCAACATAGCGCTGGTTGGCGAGGCCCTGGAAGAGGAAGTCCTCTACCGTTCCGGGGCTCGTGTGGGAGATGTGGTGTTTGTCACCGGCACCGTGGGATCCTCGGCGGCCGGTCTCGACATGATCCTGACGAAGCGCGCGTTCGAAGAGGCGGGGCCGCTCCTGGATGCCCACCATGATCCCCGGCCTCATGTCAAGGCCGGCCGGATTATCGCCGGCCTGAAGGTGGCGAGCGCCCTCATTGACGTCTCCGATGGCGTGGCCGCAGATCTGGGCCATATCTGTAAAGAATCGGGGGTGGGAGCGATAATTGCTGAGGCCTCGATTCCCATGGAGAATCTCTTTCGGAGGTACTGCGACCAATTCGAACTTGATCCCTTACACCTGGCCCTCCATGTAGGCGAGGACTACGTTCTTCTTGGGACGGTACCCGGACGGAGCGTGGACAGGCTTGCAGGGGCATTGAAATCGGCGGGGTGCGAGTTTTTTGCCATTGGTACAATCGCGGCAGAGGCAGGTCTCAGATTGCGCGGTAGCGACGATTCCCTGCGAACAATCCCGCCGGGAGGCTGGGATCACTTTACATAACGGGTGGTCTCCGGCGAGAACGGTTAGGAGCCGAACCTCGAGGTCTTCAGCCCTGGCCCGCCTTGACATATCCCGACGTGTTGTGACAGATTGGGGCGCGCATCCGGAGCGTCGCCTGGGGCACTTCTACAGGCAGCAGTTCATGGAGGAGCAAAGGGGTTTTCCCCCATTCGAGTGAGGATTTCAGATCGTGTCGCAGCGGCAGCTCACCGTTCAAGACATTCTGATGATTCGCAAGCAGCTTCAGGCCGCGGAGCAGCTGAATAACCTTCTGAGCGAGGCGGTCGCCGAGATTGGAGATGCGGTAAATGACCTCGACCCGTCGTCCCTACGGGATGAGCGTGCCGCCCTGGTACTCGCCAAGGTGAAGAGCACCCTCCAGACGCTCGAGAGACGGGTGGACGAGTTCACGAAAAGACTCAGGTGAGGTCACCCCGTCAGCCGCTCCCTCTGGTCGGTTCCGCCGTATGAGTCTGACGACCCTTACCATCCTCGTCGTCTCCCATGTCCTGGGAGATGTCATTTTCACGTCCTACAGATTGGCCATCCGGAAACGGAACGCAAGGCTCCTGCGTCAAGCCGTGTACATCGGCTATCATGCCCTGGTCCATGCGGTTCTGGCCGCCTCACTTCTCCTCCTCTTCGGCGGGCCCTGGTGGCAAGCCGCCCTTCTCATCCTTGTGGTCCATTTTCTCATCGACCTCGTCAGGTGTCGGGTCGAGATAGCCATGTTCGGTGCAGGTCGACTGTACGTGAAACGCTCGGAGCTCTTCGCTTGGGTCTCCGGTAAACCGGTCGACCGGGCCAAGATGAATCTCAGGAACCTCCGGCCCTGGCTACTTATTCACCTCGTGGATCAGGGCAGTCATCTCGCCAGCCTCCTCGTCGTGGCCCTCCTGTTCTGACCATTAATCCTCATACGGTTCAATTCAGAAATCCTCCCTCGCCCCCCTTTACCAAAGGGAGGGATTTTCCCAGCCCTGGAAGAGGTGGTTCGTGGGTAAAGCGGGTGAATCAAACGTATTGTGGCTACAGCCCAACGACGGCAGGCTTGAGGACTTTACGGAGGGTGGGCTTGCTTTGGCTCAGGTGGTGGGAGACGGCACTCTTGATGATCTCGTGGTCGTCTGCCGAGACCTCGGTGAAGCGAACCCCTACGCCACTGAAGAAGGTTTTCCCGTCGAGGTTGAAGTTGGCTGACCAGACTTTCTCGGCCGTGAGTTTCAGGACCATCCCATCATCGGCTTGGGTTACCAGGACAAACTTGTCATCGAGATCCGGCATCTCGGCACACGCGATAAAGGCGCCGCTCAGGCTGAGATTCCGAATCGTGCCGTCCATCTGGCCCTTTAGGGTCATGATCACTGCCGGCCACTCGATGGTAGCTCTCGGGCACGTCCGATATTCAATCCGTGGATACAATGGCGAACTCCGTTGGGAGTTGCTGTTCGTTTTCGCACAGGATGTTTGAAATCGAATACTTCACCTCCCGGGCTAGCCGAGATCTGGTCGCTCGTGAAATGCCGATAAGACGGCTATCGTTGCGCCCTGATCCCAAATCAAGAGGGATGAGTTAGTGCGTGATT
>JAGFXI010000078.1 GCA_017861095.1 Deltaproteobacteria bacterium
CTGGTGCCTCTGTGGCGGCCACGGTATCCGGTATTTCAGGCTCTACGAAACATGGATCTGGCAGCCCCTCGTGAGACGCGTCCTTAGGGAGAAATCAAGGGGCCCGAGAAGCGGGATGTCGACAATGTCGCAGGTTTATACTCTCTTGAAAAGCTTCATCGCCCCTCTCGGTGCCAAGACATTGCGCTGAACTCGCGGTCGGAGCCCAAGGCTGTCGACAAAGCCCGCGGCTTTGTTCCCCCGTGACGCCAACAAGGAAATCGGCTGGATTTCGCGGCGCCTCGCCCTCCTCGTCAGGCGCACTTAACCCGCCCGTGGTATCCGTCATTCCTTGTCTGGTGAGACGTGCCAGGCAAATACGGCTGCTGCAGTCTCCTCCCGACTTTGCTGCACCTCGCGCTTGAGCAAGCACTTTCCCTCTTCAAGAGAATCTTCTGCCGACTTTGCCATGGGACCTCCAACGCCTTGGCAAGTAGCTCTGGACATAACTATGAGAAATACTTCTGATTAGCATTTTCCGTCCCGCTTCGGTCATGTGGCACCGGGGCAGGATTTTCCTTTTGCGGCCGGTCAGCCTCCGTCGTGAATAGGAGCATGGTTTTTCAGCAGCCTGCCCCAGACGCGATCTACTTCGGCTCTCGCCAGCATCCGAGGAGTGTCGTTGCCGTGAGAAAAAGCACTACCCCCAGCGCTGCCAACTGAATTACCTTTGGCCACATCGCCCTTCCCTCCTCTTGAGAACGAGAACGACCTTGGGGCTCCGTTGCGGCTCACGGGGCAACTTCTCACCTAGGAGCCCTTTTGCGCCATCAGACGCTCTCTTGCCTTTTCTCGCCCGGTGGTCCCTCGTTCAACAACCCTTCCATGTCCCGGAGGGTCTGAGTCCGGATCTTCGTTGTTCGATATACTGTCCAAAAAAAGCAGCCGGTGTGCCACGGGGCTTCACTCAGCTCCTCCCCTCTTCCAATCTGCGAGAGAGAGAGGTACCCTGTACGGGGGAGGTTTGGTCATGACGAATCAAGAAGAAAAACGGCGTCACCCCAGAGTGGTCGTAGATTGGCCTGCTGTCATAATGACCAAACGGGGGGCCACTGTGGGCAACGCCACGAATATCAGCGTCAGGGGTGCCCTTATCCGCAGCGAAGAGCCCCTTCGTCCTAAAGACAGATCCAGGCTCTTCCTCGTTCCGCCCGATCGTCTTGCCTTCAGGGTATCCTTCGAGGTCGCGTGGCTGGCGACAGAAGGCTCCGCTCAAAGGGCTTCTGCTTATTCAATGGGAGTCCGTTTCATCAGGATGTCTAGGGGCGACGGCGAATTTGTCCTCAACTTCGTTCAGCATCATCTGAGGCTCCACCGCATGCGCCGTCGGTAGCAGTGACGTGGCCGGTGCGGGGTCGCGACGGGGACCACATTCTATGCCGCTCGCCGGAGCAACTGCAGTCCGATGTCATGGCCCCTTGGCACCGCTCTTGCTCTTCCGATTCGGGGAAGCTATCCAACTCCCACGGGAGCGGTCAGAATGAAAGCAAGAACGAAGTCCAAAGAGCAGAGTCCAACCAGCTCTTCACCACGGCCCGCGACGAGCGCCAGAAGGCAAAACACCCGCCGATATCAGCGGGTCGAGGTCTCTCTGCCCGTCGCCGTGAGTACTCCGCGAAAAGACATCAGGGGAAGGATCATCAATATCAGTCTGGGTGGCGCCTTCCTCCTCCTCCCCGAGCTGCCAGACTTTATCCGGCCAGCCGCCCTGATTATTGAGCTACCAGAGAAACAGGTGATAGTCGTAACGGCGCATTTTGTTCGGTTTGACATGCGTCCCGTCGGCGATGGCCCCTACCACAAGTTTGGGGTAGCGGTCCGTTTTGAAACCATCTCCCCTGGAGACCGCCTCTTGATTTCTAAGACCGTACTCCATTGAGCGCTCGACAATCTCCCGGCTCTCGTTGTTTGGGATGGACGAAAAGATAGTATGCAGTTAACATAATTGCTTGTATCTATAATGAGGTCCAAGGGAGATGCAAACCATGATTCGCAAGCTGGATGCGCTTCAATATCACAGCCAGGACCGTCCTGGAAAAATCGAAGTCAAGTCAAGCAAGCCCTGTGTGACCCAAAGGGATCTTTCCATGGCCTATACCCCCGGGGTCGCGGAGCCGTGCATAGAGATCAGAAAGGACCCTAACAAGGTCTTCGACTACACGACCCGAGGAAACCTGGTCGCGGTGGTCACCAACGGCACCGCAGTGCTCGGCCTCGGCCACATCGGGCCCCTGGCCGGCAAGCCGGTCATGGAAGGAAAGGCTATCCTCTTCAAGCGCTTCGCCGATATCGATGTGTTCGACATCGAGATCAACAGCACCGACCCGGATGAGATCGTCAGGGTAGTGCAACTCCTCGAGCCCACCTTCGGGGGGATCAACCTGGAAGACATCAAGGCGCCGGAATGTTTCTACATCGAAGAGAAGCTCAGGGAGACCATGAGCATCCCGGTGTTTCATGACGACCAGCACGGAACCGCAATCATCTCCGGTGCGGCGCTCCTGAATGCCCTTGCGCTCCAGGACAAGCTCATTCATGACGTCAAAGTGGTAATCGCCGGAGCGGGTGCGGCTGGCATCGCCTGCGCCAATCTCTACATCAAGCTCGGGGTGAAGAGGGACAACCTCTACCTTGTGGACACCAAAGGTCTTGTCTTCAAGGGACGCACCGTAGGCATGAACCCATATAAGGAGCGCCTGGCGAACGGCTCCGGCCCGATGACCTTAGCGGAGGTGATGAGGGGTGCCGATGTCTTCGCCGGTGTAGCCACGGCCGGCCTGGTAAGCAAGGCGATGATAAAGAGCATGGCCGATAATCCGATCGCCTTCGCCATGGCCAACCCCGAACCCGAGATCATGTACGACGAAGCCGTCAGCGTCCGGGACGATCTCATCATGGCAACGGGCCGCTCCGACTTCCCCAATCAGGTAAACAACGTCTTGGGATTCCCGTTCATCTTCCGCGGCGCGCTCGATGTGCGGGCGACGGCGATCAACGACGAGATGAAGATCGCCGCAGTCCACGCCCTGGCTGATCTGGCGAAAGAGGATGTCCCTGATTCGGTGCTGAAAGCTTATGGCAACGAGCCCATCGAGTTCGGCCCGACCTACATCATCCCGAAACCCTTTGATCCGCGAGTGCTCATCTGGGAGGCCATGGCCGTGGCCCAGGCGGCGGTTGAAACCGGAGTGGCCCAGAAACCCGTCACCGACTGGGAAGGCTATGAGGACAGTCTGGAGAGCCGTCTGGGTCGGGCCCAGGAGGTCATGCGGCGAATCATCCACAAGGCCCAACGGGATCCCAAGCGTATCGTCTTTCTCGAAGGCACGGAGCCCAAGATTCTCCGCGCCTGCCAGGTGATCATGGATGAAGGGATTGCGAATCCGATCCTGATCGGCGACAAGCAGGTGATCGAGAAGAGGATCGACGAGCTCCATCTGGATCTGACCGGGGCAAGGATCGTCGACCCCAAGAACTTCGAGCGCACCGAGGACTACGCCCAGGAATTCTATAAGCTGCGATGCCGGAAGGGGATCACACTTCAGGAAGCGAGGCGGGTGTTACGCCACAACGCGAATTACCTTGGCGCCATGATGGTAAAGATGTGCGATGCGGAGGGTTTGATCGGCGGGGTCAACCAGCACTATCCTGACACCATCCGTCCCGCCCTGCAGACGGTCCCCCTCGAGCAGACGACCTCGGTCATCGCCGGGGTCTACATGATGGTCTTCGCAAGAGACGTGGTCTTCTTTGCCGATACCACGGTCAATATCGACCCGAATGCCGAGCAGCTCGCCGAGATCGCCATTCTCACAGGGGACACGGTGAAACAGCTCGATATCGAGCCGCGCATCGCCATGCTTTCCTTCAGCAACTTCGGGAGCTCACGCCACCCGCGCTCGGACAAGGTCGCCCGAGCCACCGAGATCGTCAAGGAACGCCGGCCCGACCTCATCATCGACGGCGAGATGCAGGCGGACACCGCCCTCGTCCCCGAAATCCTGAACGGAGTCTACGACTTCAATACCCTGAAAAAGACGGCGAACATCCTCATCTTCCCCTCGCTGGAGGCCGGCAACATCGCCTTCAAGCTCATGGCTCGCCTGGGCGGGGCGAAGGCGATCGGCCCAATCCTCATGGGCACGAGCGAGGCGATCCATGTACTCCAGCGCAACTGCGACGTGGAGGATATCGTGAATACTACGTCCCTCGCCGTCATCGACGCTCAGGAGCACAAGAAGTGCATGCTGCCGGCCTCGTGGGCCGTCGACCGGACGATGGTAGCGGTGAAGCCGAGGAGGGCGGCTCGCGTCCGCAACGGGCAAGAGTCCCGCGGATAACCCGGGCTAGCCCCGTCGGGCAAGCTTGCCGAAAAGGATAGAGATGAAACCAGCGAGCACAAGGTAGCCAAGCACCCCCTCGGCCATGACCCACCATGCACCTTCCATGGTCAGGGGCTTCAGGTTCCCGGAACCCACACTCGTGAGGGTCACGACGCTGTGGTAGATCGCGGCCCCAAAACTCCACGGCATCCCCTCGCGCGAGAAGGCTGCCTCGCCGAGAGCATAGAATCTCCAAGCAAACAGGAGGGTGACAACGACGGCCCATGAGAGCCAGAGCGAAAGGGAGCGACCACAGTCTGTGAAGAGCAGCCAGATCGCATAGAGAGGGAATCTCACGCGGGATGATCTGAACTCCTCGATGAAATCCTGGTCCCGGGCAAACCTCCTGAATCGGACGCTCCCGTAGCTGCCATCGAGTCTGATGCCCTGGTAGCGAGCCCACCGGTTGTACTTGAGGCCTTGGACATGGGTCTCGCTGAAACTCGTCCCGTAGAGAGTGGTGTTTCGCCGGCCGAACATGCGACCTTTGATGTTCGCCTGAGCCAGATCCGCCCCCTTCAGGTTCGCTTCCCGCAGCCCCGCCTCCTTGAGATTTGCCTCGCGCAGGTAAGCGCCTTTCAGGTTCGCCGCCCACAGGTTCGCTCCCTTGAGATTCGCCGCCCAGAGATTGGCCCCCTGCAGACGGGCTCCCAAGAGATCCGCCCCCTTGAGACTCGCCTCTCTGAGAACGGCACCCTCCATGATCGCCTCGCGGAGGGTCGCCCCCTGGAGCCTCGCGCCAACAAGGTTAGCGCCGCTTAGACTTGCCTGCCGAAGGTCGGCTCCCTTCAGGTTCGCTCGTAACAGATCGGCTCCCTCAAGGTTGATACCCACGAGGTTCGCCTGTTTTAGACTGGCTTCCCGCAGGTCAACCCCCCTCAGGTTCGCCTGTTGCAGATTCGCCCTCATCAGGTTAAGCCCCTGGAGATTCGCTCCGGTGAGGTCGGGAGTGACGAGGGGGTACCTCTCTCGCCACGAGTTCCAGGCCTCAACCCCCTCATAAAATTTCGTCACATGGGCCGTATTCGCCATCGGTTCAAATCCTTCCTGGGACCCGAGCCGGTCTGCCGTGTGCCCGTCTCCGTTGAGCGCCGACTGAGAACGTGCCGCTCGTCAGGCGCCTCCGTCCGACTGCTGGTATTGAGGAGTTCCCTTCTTGTCAAGAATATAGCTTTACGGCCCGGCAAAAGAAACCTTATTCGTCTCGACCCATGCCGGACTGCACATCTGCGAGAGATCTTCGCCGATGAGAGGATGAAAGAAAGGATTCAAGTTTCGCACCCCCCGAGGATGGTCACTTGCCTCAATCGACTGGCGCAAAGGGCACCTCTTCAGGACCACGTGAGTAAGGGGCGTGACATCGGTTGAGAAGATAGCCGCCTATTTCGGCGCGGATATGGCCGTCCTCGGAGCTCGAACCTTGCGACTTACTGGATCGGTTCTTTGGCCAGATGGTGGTTAGCCTTTCGAGCAGATTCAGTGATTTGGCCATCCAATCCAAGCGCCTCAAGATTGCGCTAACAGATTGATAGAATTTACTTTTCTCACATCCTCGATCATTTGGCTTCACCCTTGCTGAGAGCGGGATCTGGGGAAATCATACTGAGGCACAGAACATTGATGGTTGTGAAATGAGTCGTGTTCCTACCTGGCGAAAGCGGTAGGCTAATCAAGAGTGGGGGGGGCACGTGAGTCACAAGCTTATAAGAAAGACGGCGTTTACGTTGATCGGACTTATCGCATTATTTTATGCGCATCCAATCAGCCTCACCCATTCAGCTACACATGCTTATGTGAGTAACTCTTTCGACGACACTGTATCTGTGGTGCGCATTTCCGATAATACGATAATTTCCGATATCGCTGTAGGCACATGGCCTTATGGTGTAGCTGTAGACCATAACGGCGAATATGTATACGTAACAAATGGCGGCGAGAACACCGTGTCTGTGATCGGTACCCACGATAACGCCGTCATTGCGTCGATTCGGGTTGGAAGTTCTCCAGGAGGGATTGTGGTCAGTCCTGATGGGGCCTATGTGTATGTGGCCAATAATCACGACAACACCGTATCCGTGATTGACACTTCGAATTATACCGTCATCGCTTCCATTTATGTGGGGCGGTGGCCCGAAGGGCTTGCTGTAAGCCCGGATGGAAATCACGTCTACGTTGCCAATACAGGTGACGGGACCATATCGGTGATCGAGACCGCCCTCAGCGCCGTCACCACCACCGTGTCCGTAGGCAGAGGCCCCTACGGCATAGCCGTAGCCCCGCGGGGAGATGCGGTCTATGTTGCAAATACCCATGACAATACGGTGACCGTCGTGCGGACCGCGGACAACGTGGTTGCAGCAACGATTCCCGTGGGGCGGAGACCCATCGGCGTCGCCGTAGCACCCGACAGCCAGTATCTGTACGTGGCAACGAGCGAGGATAACGCCGTGTCAGTGATCCGGGGATCAGATCACACAATCATAACAACCATCGAGGTCGGAGAATGGCCATACGGGATAGCAACAACGCCGGACGGCGAGTATGTGTATGTGACAAATATCGCTGACGACAGCGTGAGCGTCATAAGAACTTCGGATGCCATTGTCACCGCTACCCTTCCTGTTGGTGCGGACCCCTATAGCGTTGGTAACTTCATTGCCAATGTTCCAGAAGGACCGGCGCCCGACGACCCCGATCCGGGCCACGCGGGCTCGGCCTTATCATCGTCGTCCTCAAGCGGTGGCGGGGGTGGCGGCTGCTGCTTTATCACCACGGCCTCCTGCTGGCCTTCAGGGGAAGGCCACCGCCACGTTCCGGGCATGTCCCATGGCCGCTACCTTGTTGGAAAGAGTCTGGGCCATGCCTTAGCAAGACTGTTCTGCAGCCACGCTCCCCGGTTCGCCAACGTCTCTCCTCGGCATGCGGGCTTGTATCTCCTCGTCCGCTGGGTGATGCTCCTGCTTGTCGGCGCCGCCTTGACAGCCGGAGTTGCGGCCTTTGACGTGCGTCACCGGTTCGGCCGGAAGATCTACTGACGCGGCGGGACGAAACTCGATGAAGACGTGCCGAGGGACTTCAAGACCCTCGGCTTCGAGGTGCTGTAAGGCAACGGCTTGACCGAAGCCGCGCCGATGATCACCTTCACCCGTCCTGGCCGCTGGAAGATCGGCGCAGCCGGACCGAGGATGCCCTGTCTCGAGATGAAAACAGCAGAGGGTGAAATTGTCGCTCGTGGCCGGAACATCTTGCACGAAGCACCTGCGCCGACCGCGGATATGGCTCCTATGGTGGATTGAGACGCCTCGAAAAACGCTGCGACGACTTCCATCAATGTTCATGTCGCGAGCTTCATCTGTAAATCTCGCGAGCCTGCCTCGGTCCCACTCGTCCCGGCAACTTCGAACAGAAAATAACAAGTTCGGACTCCAATTTCTTTTCCTTTTTCCCTTTTCAGCATATAATCCGGCACCTTCGGTTCATACATTCTTAGGGGAGGACGTATGCGTTCGCTG
>JAGFXI010000079.1 GCA_017861095.1 Deltaproteobacteria bacterium
ACGTGCCTCAGGCCGTGAGCATCATGCGGGCATTGGCACGTTATGGGATTCATCTCTTCGAACAGCCGCTCAGGGCTGACGACATCGAGGGTCTCGCTCGACTCGTAAAGGAGACGCGCCTCGGAGTCATGGTTGACGAAGGGGTCACCGACCGGGACTCACTCGAGACCCTCATTGCCCAGCAGGCCTGCACGGCGGTCAATATCCGCATCGCCAAATGCGGCGGGCTGATGGCATCCTTCAATCGATGCCGGCGGGCTCGTACGGAGGGCCTAACCCTTCAGGTGGGATGCCAGGTGGGGGAAAGCTCTCTCCTCTCCGCGGCTCAGGTCATCCTCCTCGCCGGCTTGCAAGGGGTGAAGTACGGCGAGGGCTGTTTCGGTCGCTACCTGCTGCGGGAAGATCCTGTTGGACCGCTTATGCAATTCCGCTATGGCGGCCGGCCGCCGGCCTTGCCGAAGGGCCCGGGCCTTGGGGTGCAGGTGGATGAAAAGGTGCTCAGCCGCTTCTTGGTGAAGAGGGAAACGATCGGGACCCTTTGAGGACTTGACCACGGCGCGGTGGGAGTCCAGAGAATCGATCACGGTTCGCGGCTTCTCAAACACTAAGATACAGGGAGGGAGAAGGTATGCCTATGCTCCACACCGTGGCCATGCGCTATGCTTTGGTCCTTGTGCTGTGTGGATTGTTGGGAGTCGCCCTGGGCATCAACCGGACGCTCAAACGGCGCGAGAAAGAGAGCCTCCTGCTACAGGTGCTCTCAGCCCTGGGCGGAGTTGTGGTGTTGGTCATGCCCCTGATCATGGTCCTGCAAATCAATCAACGGGGAGTTTATACAGCCGCAACGGTGTTGCTGATGATCGTATTCAGCCTCTGTCTGTTGGCGAGGCCCCTGAAAAAGATCCCGATTGCGTTCATTGCGGTTATGGCCGCAGGGGTGGGAATGCTGTGGGTCGCTATGAAATTCCGAGGCACATCTCTCGGCGGCAGCATATCGATTGAACTCGTTATCGCCGCCATTATTGTGCTTCTCGCCGTTTTGTTTGTCCTGATTTTTGTGGTTGAGACGTTCGTCGACGCGGTTCTCTCTGCCTTAGGATGGGGCGCCGTCGTGACGATCGTCTCAGCCGTCGCTTTGATTCACGGCGCTCTCATCGCCTTCCGAGTTACCGGTCCCGAGGGCTTGCAGGCATTCCTCCACTGACGCCGCCTCGGCGTTCGGCCTTGAACTGCGCCCTCCTACCGTGTCGGGATCGCCAATCGGAGGCTTGATTTCCGGGTTGCTAGACGTCACTTGAAGAACACGGGAATCTCCAGTGCATCGTCATGCTCCGGCAGCCCGGTGGGATTATTTCTCTTCAAGATGAGCATTCCCTTGTCGCCAGAACTCGGTTTCTTGAATTCGAGGGTCCCTTCGAAGGGAACGAATTCGTCGGTCATCCATTCTTTCTTCGCCGCGCAAAATCCTTTTGCAACGACCTTGCCCCGTCCATCCGTGAGAAGGAGTGGGAAATCCCCTTCGAAAAACCAGCTGCCCCGGGCCTCACCCCTGACCCTGAGCGGAGAGGTTACAAGCGCGCCAGGCGCCGGCGAATCCACAACAATGTATCCCCCCGTGCAGTTCCCTCCCGGCCACGCCCGCAGAAGCTGCGTTGCGAAAAAAGCCGCCTCGTACTGAACGCCGAAGCCCTCCGCCGGCAGTGCGGCGTAGGTGCCGGCAACAACCATAAAGAGAGGGGTGTACGGCTTCGCGTGCGGCAGCGCCTCCCGATACGCTGCCATGATCTCGTTCAAGGCCGTCGACCTTCCCAGGAGCCAAAGATCCGTCTTCCGCATACACGGCCGAAACGATCGCACCTCGTGGCCGATGATGACCCAGCCCTCAAGCACCTGCTCCCCCTCACCGAGGGGCTCAACGGCCGCCAAGGTGCCGTCCTTGAGGGTAAGATATTTCGACTTGCCGACAGAGGGCAGAGCGGACATGGGCTCTTCCGGGCGGCGGTCGGCGTAATTGGCAACGACCAGGCCGTTCCGAATGGCGACATTCTGCGGCGCGATCCGGTCGCCGAGGAGAATCGCATTCGTGCCGCGATAGAGACCGTTCACGTTGAGCGCAGCCGCGACGTAATAAAATGTGCCGGTGCCGCCCGGCTCTTGTACCAGGAGCACTGCCGCATCATCGTCGCCGTCGCCATCCAGATCCCCGTATGCCGGTTTGCCGAACACCGAGGTCCTGATCTTCGTTGCCGAGCCCGGCCCGGATTGACTCTCCCCACGACTCGCGACCAGGCGGACTTCCTGGCCCTCGACCATATAGGACGCATGCAGAGGGTCGGCGGCGCTTCCCCGTTCCAGGCTTGCCTCATCCGCCACGGGAATCCGCTTGCTCCCCGCCTGAATGAACTTCACCCCGGCCCGCGGCACAAGCGCCAACGCCATGGCGACCTTGTCTTCGATCGGTTGGGCTGACAGGGTTGCCATGGCCATGACTTCAGCAACCCCATCCTTCAGCGTAACCTTAAAGATCGAGGTGCGGTTGTAGAATTCCACGTTCCGGGAAAAGAGGACGAGATACTTGCCGAAGTCGACCTCGGGCGCCTTCTCGTCCGGTTTGAACGCCTGCCAAACATTGGCGAATCTTGCCGCGTCGCCGAGGTAACCGACGCCTGTCGTGCGCTGGCCCTCGGGCAGCCGCTCGAGTTGCGACACCAGATAGTCGCCGCTCCAAGACTGGAGGATGGCAAGATCCCGCGGCTCACTCGCCGCGCTGGCGGCTGTGGCGCAGCAGGCCCAAGCGACCCAGAGAGCGAAGGTGAAAACAGATCTCGCTAACTTCATGTCGGTCTCGAATCTTACAGGTTGCTGAAAGACTGTTCTCCTCGTCCGCTCGCGGCCATCATGCGGCCCTTCCCACCTAATCTTTCCGCCCCACGGCGATGAGCCGGGTGTTCATGAGACCGTAGTCCCCTCCCGACCTCAGGAGCGAGAAGTCGCCGTGCACCCTGACGTCCCGAAACCCGGCTTTCTCCAAGAGCTCCTTCACTGTTTTGGCATGGTAGAGGCGTATGCAGTAGGTGCGGTCCCGGATCAAGCCCTTGCCCTTGCTGAGCACCATCTCCCGCGCGCACATGGTGTCTCCCTCAAGGACGCGCTCGCGGCAGACGACGATGTCGGCGGTTGCCTCGTGCCAGGCCTTGGGAGAAAATGTTTGTTTTACCTTCGAGCCATCCGCTACATCCACGAGCACCCAACCTCCCGGTCGAAGTACCCGCCTCGCCTCCTCCAGGATTGCCCTATCGGCGTCGGGCTCGGGTAGATAGCCAAGGGAGTTCCCCAGAATGAGAACATGGTCGAAGCAATGGTCTGGCAGGCCGATGCACCGAGCATCCGACTGGATGCACGGGATCTTGAGGTTTCGCGCCCGTGCCGCTGCCATAGCCTTCGCGAGCAACCGCGCGGAGTAGTCAACAACGACGCATTGCGCCGTTCCCCGGGAGCAGAGCTCGAGACTGTGACGACCGTGGCCGCCGCACAGATCCAGGACCCTTTGGCCGGGACTCACGGGCAGAATCTCACAGAGGATGTCCACCTCCTGGCGGGTGATGCGGTCGTCACACACAGAGCGGGCGTCGGTGAGGAGATACACCTCGTCGAACATGGTCTTCCACCACTCCGGGTCCACCTTCATGGTCATGACGGCTCCGGATGTGCCCCAAAGCTGAACAGACCGTCCGAGGCGATGAGTGCGTTCGATCCCTGCCAGGGCTGCCACCGCGCTATCTCGAGCTCATCGTCGTCGATCTTGACCACCCCTGTCAGTTCCCCGTCCAACCACATCCTCTCGAGGGTGAGACAGTCCGACCACAAACCGAGCGCGTAGCGTTCGAGGGCTTCCAGGTGCTGCTCCGTGATCAATCGGGGCCGGAGCGCGATCTTGATGGGGCCGAGAAGGTAGGTGAAGTGGTGCTTCACCGCCATATCCTTCTGCATCTCCACCACCTCCATGATCTCACCGTAGTCCATCGCCAGAAGGGCGTCGTTGATCCGCGCCACCGCCTCGCGCACCTCCACGTGTGAGCGGAGAATGGCGAGGGGCTGGACCCCGCCCCCGCTCCCCACGTTGGTCGGAACCCCCCCAAAACGGCCGAGGAACCCCAAGAGGCCCTGCGGCCCCAGCAGGCAGCGGAAGTCCGTCTGCTGGCGCACTAGGTCCAGTCGGCCGTTTCCGGGCACGGGAATCTCTTCCGCCCAGAGGTTCAGGGGAATCTTCTCCTGGACGATGTAGTTGCCCTCCTTGAGTGCCAGGTCAACGGCCTCGTCCGGGTCGGTATGGACCGTGCCGACCCTCACACCCCTTCCCGAGTATCCGCGCTCCGGTTTGAGAACCAGGTTGGCCCAATGGGAACGGGTCCACTTCACCAGATCCGGAATCTCCTCGTTTCCCGGTCCTGAGGTCCGGCGCTGGTAGAACTGGCGGGTCCAGGGTGTCCGCCTCACGGTCTCTTCATGAAAGCGATCCCGGTTGGGCCCGGTAACCACCTCGAACATGCTCTTCGCATTAATCGGTCCCGTGCCGCGGGGGTTGATGACCCGACGTTCTCGCACCGCCTGCAGAAGTGGGCTAAGGTTGTGCTTGCGGTGCAGGGCAAGGAGTACGTCGGTATTGAAATCCACGAAGATGACCGACACCGGCTCACCTCTCCAGCAGACTCGATCCCGCACCAGCTCGAGCTCCTGGGGGGCCATGAGCGCCCCAGAGATCCCCTCGGCCCTTTCCAGGTGCTCCGCCAGGTTCCTGTTCTCCGTCACATCCTGGAGGGTCTCTTCTTCCGCCACGACCGCGATCAGCCCGGAGTTGCTGCCTTCCCGCGCCCGGTGCGCCCGCACCAGCATGTCGACAAAGCCGTAGACCGGGAAGAGCAGAGGATGATCGAAGTCCAGCTCCAGCGAAATGGGTGAGACATCGTTGAGCCTTTGCCACACCGCCTTGCCGATGATCTGGGTGATCCGCTGGTAGTCCCATCCTCCGGGACTGCCGAGGTTCCATTCCGAATGGTAGCCAAGAAATCCCTGCAACGGTTACTCCTCTCCTCCGTGAATCTCCACGACCTCAAGACCCGCCAACCGGCGGGCGAGGAGATGAAACGGCACCTCGCCCGCTTCCAGGAGATATCGGTGAAACCGATCCTTGTCCAGGCGCGACCCGGCGGCGGCGCGCAAACCCTCGATCTCATACCGACCCAAAGTGTAGCACACCTGGTAGCCCGGGTTGATGGCGAAGCGTTCCACCTGGGCGGTGGCCTCTTCCGGAGAAAACCCGGTGGTGGTCAAGAGACGCAGCCCTTCTTGCCGCCCGAGCGTCCCGGTAGCTAGCCCCACGTCGATCTGGCAGCGCGCCGCCCGCCACAGCCTCCGTTTGCGATCGACCAGCTCATCGAGAGCGCTCGCGACGTACCCGTACTCGGTGAGGAGCGACTCGGCATAGTAGGCCCACCCCTCATAGAAAAGCGGCGACTCGATCTGGCGGCGCACAGGATTCTTCAGGCGCCGACGAACGGCGTCCAGGAGCTGGTGTCCAGGCACGGTTTCGTGGGCGGCGAGAAACTTGTACTCCCGGTGCAGTCGCTTCCTGAGAAGGATCCCGGACTCCTCGCTCCTCCGTTCCGGCAGACGGGTGGTGATATAGAAAAAGCTCCGCTCCCGGGGGTCCGCACTGAAGGCGGCGCTGAAGGAAGCGGCGCTGCGAATGGAGCGGAGGTAGATGGGGGTTTCGCGAATCTCAAGCTCCGCGCCCAGGTCCGCCCACGCGAACCCGTGCTCTCGGAAGAAGCGGGACAGTCGGACAAGCTCCCGCCGGTAGAGGGCAATGGTATCCAGCTCCTCCACTTCTGCGGGGCAGTAGTCGTGGTACAGCTCCTGCCATCGCCGCCCCGGCGCCAGCCGACCCTGCAAGGCCTCGAGGGCGCGAAGATTCTCCCGCCACTCCTCCTGAGCGATCCGGAACACCTCGGGCAGGGCGCGAGGGGAGAGGAAATGATCCCTGAGCCTCGCTTCCAGGTCCGGGTCGACGACGTCCCGGCCGGGGATGGGAGGGTGGGCGGCAAGGAAGCGGCCGAAGGCGGCCAGAGCCTCACCGGCCCCGCGGATCGCCGGCTTCCACCCATCTCCGTCCTCACCCGGGGCCGTGCGGCCGAGCTCGCCGAGATAGGCCTTGCAGTCACCCACCATGGCAACCGCCGCCTGGTGAAGGCTCTCCGGCATCAGGCCGAGATTGGTAGTTGCCTGGCGGAGAAGGCGGGGAATCGCCTCCAGTCGAGCCTGGAACCTGACCCTCCGTTCGTCGTTATTCGCAGCCGGCTTGGTGAGGGCGTGATCAAGGCCGATGAAGGCCACCTTCAAGTAGAGCAAGGGGTCGTAGCGCCACGACCTTCGCTGCTCCAGTTCGAGGAGCAGCGCGCTCGTGCTCCCCTGCAGCAGGTCGAGGTCGAGGCGCCGCTCGCCATCCGTCTCCTCGCGCACGCATGCGGCGAAGAGGGAACGAAACTCCTTGACCGCGCGAATGCAGTCCTCGAGATAGTCGGCGTCGAGACTGTCCAGCCGATCATAGTAGCTGCTCGCCGCCTGGGCCCTAGGCATGAAGGTGAATTCATCGCTCGCGCACATCACGGGAAAGTGCGCTCCCAGATAGGCGAAGTAGCGATCCGCCATGTCGTAGTGAGAATCGGTCATGACCCGGGTTCCAGAAAGCCCCGTAAGAGCCGGACTAATCTGCCTTTAGCGGCCGATGACGTAGTAAAGCATCACCACGTACACGGCCGACACCGCCAATTGGCAGGCGGTCACCGGCAGACCGTAGCGCAGGAATGTGGCGAAGTTCACCGGTTTGCCGTGAGTCGCGCAGATGCCGGCGCTGACAATGTTGGCCGACGCCCCGATGAGGGTCGCATTGCCCCCCAGGGTCCCCCCGAACATCATGCCGACGAATACGGGCAGGGTCGTGAGCGGCCACTCCGTGTAGACTGTCCCCAACGCCTGCTCCGGCATGAGCTCCGCCATGACGAAGTACCCCTTGGTTAGGAGCACCACGGCGGCGACCACAGGGATATTGGCGAGGACGCTCGATGCCAGGGCGACACCCCCGAGCATGACGAGCGCGATGGGGAGCAGACTGACCCCGAACCAGGCGTGGAGATTTCTGGCCACGGGTTTCAGAATGCCCGTCTTGGTGAATTCCTCGACCAGGCAAAACAAGCAGAAGATAAAGATCAGTGTTTTCCAGTCGATATCACGCAGCACCTGATCGATCGGCTCGACCTTGGCCCCGTAGATCACGAGGAGCGCCAGCGAGGCGGCGATGATGGCCACGGCAGGGGGAACGATCCGCGTCGGCAGATCCTCGCCGAACAAGAACAGTGCGATCATGACCGCCAGAACCACCAGCGACAGGGCACACAGCCAACGGCGCTCGATGGGCTTCGGCCGCAGGTCTGAAGGTAGGTCGCGCTGCACGTGCCAGACCTTTCCCATGACCAGGGGGAGAGTCGGGATGATGATGAGGAGCGCCAGCAGCCCGCCGAGGCTTACCCGCTGGAGGTACTGCATGAATGTCAAGCCGATGGAGCTCCCGACAAGGAATGTCGCGGGGTCGCCGACAAGGGTGAGTAAGCCTGCCGAGTTGCTGATGATGGAGGTCAACACCAG
>JAGFXI010000396.1 GCA_017861095.1 Deltaproteobacteria bacterium
GCCGAAGATCGACGACGGCATGAACGCCTCGTGGCTCATGCTCTTCGACAAGATGCACAAGGGCCAGTTCGAGGGCTTCTTTGCCTGGGGCCAGAACCCCGCCTGCTCGGGCGCGAATTCCAACAAGACTCGCGCGGCGCTCGCCAAGCTCAAGTGGATGGTGAACGTCAACCTATTCGACAACGAGACGGCCTCCTTCTGGAAAGGTCCGGGCATGAACCCCAAGGACATCCAGACCGAGGTGTTCATGCTGCCCTGCGTCTCTTCCATCGAGAAAGAAGGCAGCCTCACCAACTCGAGCCGGCTGGCCCAGTGGCGCTATAAGGCCGTCGACCACGTCGGCCAGTCGAAGCCCGACGCGGACATCATGAACGACCTGTTCCTGAAGGTCCGGGAGCTCTATAAGAAGGAAGGGGGCAAATTTCCCGACCCGATCATGAAGCTCACCTGGAACTATGGGAAGGAAGTGGACATCCACAAGGTGGCCAAGGAGATCAACGGCTACTACCTCGAGGATGTGTATGACAAGAAGGCGACACCGCCCAAACTACTCGGCAAGAAGGGCGAGCTCTGCGCTTCCTTCGTCCATCTCCAGGCGGACGGCACCACCTCCTGCGGCAACTGGCTCTTCAGCCAAAGCTATACCCAGAAGGAAGGCAAGGTCATCAACATGATGGCCCGCCGCGGCAAGGACGACCCCACGGGTCTCGGCCTCTATCCCGGTTGGGCGTGGTGCTGGCCGGTGAACCGCAAGATCATCTACAACCGGGCGTCCGTGGACCTGAACGGGAATCCCTGGGACCCGAAGCGGCCGCTGCTCAAGTGGGACCCGAACAAGGAGGACCCGGCGACCAAGAAGCCGGGCGTCTGGGTGGGCGACGTGCCCGATGGTCCGGCGCCGCCCATGGCGAAGGATACCGGCAAGTATCCCTTCATCATGATGTCCGAAGGCAAGGGCGCTATCTACGGTCCTGGACTGAACGACGGGCCGTTCCCCGAGCACTACGAATCGCTGGAGTGCCCGCTCGAGGAAAGCCTGATGTCCAAGCAGCGGATCAACCCGACGATCAAGATCTTCGGTGAGAAGGAAGACGCCTTCTACTCCTGCGACATGCGGTATCCCTATGTGGCCACCACCTACCGCGTTACCGAGCACTGGCAGACCGGTGTCATGACGCGCCACACCCCCTGGCTCCTCGAGATGCAGCCTCAGCAGTTCGTCGAGATGAGCAGGGAACTGGCGGCAGAGAAGGGCATCAAGAATGGTGATCCGGTGAAGGTGAAATCCGGCCGCGGCGAGATCATGGCAAGTGCCATGGTCACGGCGCGGTTCAAACCCTTCAAGATCGGCGGCCAGACCGTGCACGAGGTCGGCATGCCCTGGTGCTTCGGATGGCAATACCCCGTCAATGGCAGGCAGGGAGACAGTTCGAATCTGCTGACCGCGACCGTTGGCGATGCGAACACCATGATCCCCGAATCCAAGGCCTTCATGGTCAATATCGAGAAAGCATAGGAGACAGTCATGGCGATTGATAACGGGAAATCAAAAGGCGTGCTGGTCGACCTGACCCGATGCATCGGCTGTCGTGGCTGCCAGGTCGCCTGCAAGTCGTGGAACGAGCGGTCGGTCAAACCGACCGTCATGTACGGGAACTTCACCAATCCCCCGAAGCTCAATTCCGAGTGTTATACGAACATCAGGTATGTCGAATGGGAGACGGACAAGGGGCCGGTGTGGCAGTTCGTCAAGAGCCAGTGCATGCACTGCAAGGACCCGGCCTGCGCATCGGCCTGTCCCGCGAGTGCGCTCATTAAGACGCCGGAGGGGCCCGTCACGTACTATTACGAGCGGTGCCTCGGTTGCCGGTACTGCATGATGGCCTGTCCATTCCACATCCCGAAATACGAGTGGGAAAAGACCGTTTTTCCTTTTCCCTGGGTGCGGAAGTGCACGTTCTGCGCCGACCGGCAGGCCGACGGAAAGACGCCGGCCTGCATCAAGGTCTGCCCCACGAACGTCATGTTCTTCGGTCCCCTCGATGACGTGAAGCAGGAGGCCGAGAAACGGTTGAAGGAGAATCCCGGTAAATATGTAAACCACATATATGGCAAGAATGAGGCAGGTGGTACGGCGTGGATGTACATCTCGGCGGTGCCTTTTGCGCAGCTGGGATTCGAGACGGACATCCCGGACAAGCCGCATCCGGACTACACCTGGTCCATGCTCCGGGAGATCCCCTACAAGGTAGCCGGGCTTGTGGTCGGCCTTTCGCTTATCGCCGCCTTTAGGAACCGGGGAAGCAGCGAGCCAGACTCCGATACAACGCACGGGAAGGAGAAAAAACCATGACGATCACAGAGGGGCTGCAAAAAAGTTTTGAATCGAAAGGGATGCGACTCCTTCTCCTGCTCGTCGGATTGGGAATCGCGGCGGCGATTTACCGGTTCGGTGTGGGTCTTGGCGCCTCCACGAACCTCACTGACGATATGCCCTGGGGCCTCTGGGTCGCCGTTGACGTGCTTTCAGGCGTTGCATTGGCCGCTGGCGGCTTTGCCATCACCGCAGCGGTTTATATCTTCAACATGAAGAAGTACAAGTCGATTGCGCGGCCGGCGATCCTGACCGCATTCGTGGGATATGCGATCGTGCTTGTGGGCCTGGCCATCGATGTCGGGAAACCGATCTCCGCATGGCGTCCGCTGATTTTCTGGCAACCCCATTCGGTCATGTTCGAGGTTTTCTGGTGCATTACGATCTACACGACCGTGCTGGCCTTCGAGTTCGCTCCGGCTTTCCTTGAACGG
>JAGFXI010000080.1 GCA_017861095.1 Deltaproteobacteria bacterium
CGGCACCGGAGGCAGGGGGATCTGCGGCGCAAAGCGCATCCGGGGCCTCTACCTCCCTTCGCTCATAGCCAACCCTCCCGGGCTTTGTGCCCCCATCCGCTACAACGCCGCGCCTCACTCGATACTATCAATGGCGCGACTATGCGCCTTTGCCGAACAGACCTCCCTGCCGCAGCCCGCTCCGTCACGGGGAAGCCGCTCCCCTCCCCTACTGGCAAAGAGGCGACTCCCACTCCTCACCGGGCGGCACAAGCAGCCCTCGATACGGGTCAAGAGACGCGGGCATCCCGCTCGCCTCCCGGTTCGCGTCGAGGAGCCTGAACACCGCCTCCACCTTCTCGATGCTGCCCAGGGCGGCGTAGATCCGGATGGCACGGTCCAGCTCGCCCGCGGCCCGGTCCCAGGACTGCTGCCTCTGATGGAGGATGCCCAGCTGCTCCAGATCCTGGGCGATCCCCCGAGGATTCTCGGCGCCCCTATCCAGCGCCAGGGCCATGGAGAGGTGCCGTTCCGCCGTGCTCGGGTCATCCCTCGTCTCCGCCAGGAGAGCCAGCTGGAAGTGAGTGTTCCCGGTTGAACCCTCTTCATTCTCCCCGGTCAAACTCAGGGCCCGGCGGAGCATGGTCTCCGCCTCGGGGAGCCTGCCTTGCTGCCTCATGACCATCCCGAGGTTGTTGAGGTGAAGGACGAGCCCGGATTGCCGCCCCCCTCCCTCAGCGGCAGCAAGGGCCTGACGCCAGAAGCCCTCCGCGTCCTGGTAACGACCCACCTTGTAGGCCAGGCTCCCCAGGTTCCCGAGAATCAGGGGGCCTTCCTCCGTGCTCTTCGCCCGGTCATTGAGCTCCCACGCCCGCTTGAGGTGCACCGAGGCCTCGTCATAGTAACCCTGAGCCATCGCCACTACCGCGAGGTTGTTATGGGCCCGGACCATGCCCTCGACGTCATCCACCAGCCTGCTTGCCTCCAGGGCCTGGTAGAAGTACTGCTCCGCACGCTTCACACATCCCTTCCTGTACCAACCGCTCCCTTCTGTGGCGAGGCGCCTCGCCTCCATGAGCCGGGGCGGCGCGGGCCGTTCCGGGCGAACGGCACAGCCGGCCGAGATGACGATATAGAGGCAACCTATCCATGCCGCCAGCCATCGGCCCGCGGCCCTGTAACCGGTCCGGCCCGTCATGGCTTCACTCTCCCCGCAGTTCCAGGCCGTGAGTTGCCGGCTTGGGTTGGGCCGGCAGATTGGATCGGATGAGGAAGTTCTTCTGGATGGAGTCCAGGATGCGATTCACCTCCCGCATTCCCTCCCGGGCCTGCTGGCTGATCGCCGGGACATCCTTCATGGTCCTCTCGAGGAGCAGGGTGACCCTTACCATCCGGCTCACGATTTCCTGAACCTGGACAGCCATCGCGGGCGCGGGCTCGGAGGCCTTGGCGAGCCGCTCGGAGAGCTCCTTCACATTTCCCCCGATCTCCACGCTTTGCGCCGCCGTCTCCTGGACCGAGGCCAGGATCTTGGAGACCGCATCAAGCTCCGCCATGATCTTCAGGTAGAGCTCGTCATCCCGAAGGATGCGACCAAGAGAGCCCCGACCCTGCTCCACGGTGCAGTGATCCTGGACAGATCGTCCAGGATCTCACTGACCCGCTTCACCATCTTCTCCAACTCGTACTCCTCGAGGTACTCGCCAAGGGACTTCTTCTCCTTGGAGGGGATCTCCCCTCCCGGCGCCAGGGCCGGCGAGGCCTTGCTCCCCGGGGTGACGGCGATATACTCGCTCCCGATGAAGGTCGGGCTCTCCACGATTGCCAGACTGTCGGTGCGGATCCGTGAGGCGTAGTTGGCCAGGATTCTCACGCCGATCCGCACCCGGTTATCCTCCGTGAGGGTTACCTCCGTCACCTGTCCCACATCGGTGCCTAAGAGCTTCACCCGGGACCCGTCGCTGAGATTGTAGCCCTCCTTGAAGGTGATGTAGTAGCTCACGTGCTTGCGAAACCAGTTCTTACCCCGGCCGACCATGGCTACGGTGAAAAGCAGGGTGAAAAGAGTGAGGAGGATGAAGGCCCCCACCATCTTTTCCGTGGTGCTGTATTCCAGCCTCATGCCATGCTCCGCTCCATGGAGAGATCCTCGACCCGCTTCCCGGACGAAGCGAGATAGAGGACGGGATCAAACTCGGCGGCCTCAAGAGTGCGACTCCGTCCACCGTGGAGAATGAGCACCCTGTCTCCCCAGCTCTTCGCTCTCCCGGGGTCCACGTTGGCGACGACCAGGGCGCAACCCCAGCCGCGACGCGCCTTCTCCACGGCCTCCGCGATGAGATCCCAGTATCCCTCATCGAGATCGGAGAAAGGGCTCTCGAGCACCAGGATCTCCGGTCTCTTCACGAACTCCCGGGCATACACGGCCAGGCGCCTTCCCCCGGGGGAGAGGTCCGCGGGCCGGGCAAGGCGGTGCTCAGCGAGGCCGAACCGCCCCAACCACGGGGAGGCCCGCTCGTACGCCGCCTCTCGGCTGAGGTTCTCGTGGTATTGGAGGCCCAGGGTGACATTGTCCAGGAGGGTCATGTTGCTGATCAGGGAGGAGCTGCGGTACACGAGCCCGATTCGCCGGCGCAGGTCGTACCGCTCAGGTTCCTGGATCTCATCGTTACTCCGACCGCGCCACGAGATCTCTCCGCCGCTGGGCAGGACGAGGGTGGCGCAGATCCTGAGGAGAATCTCCCCATGGTGGCGAGGATCCGCCAGGACCACCAGCCGCTCGCCGGCCTCGAGGTGGAAGGTCACTCCGGCAAAGGCGTGTTGACCCTGGTCGGTGTATTCAATCTGCTCGCAGGCAAGAACGGGGACGCCCATGAGCTCTCCTGGCTGTTCCCGGGGACGCCGTCACAAGTAGAAGACTACGGAGACGAGCACGTTCACCAGTATACAAAAGATGAAGCACTGGACGAGAGCCCGAGACGCCTGCGGGGGAACATTGGTCATCGCCTCGCCGGCGCGAAACCCGTGGTGCAGACAGACAACCGGGATGATCGTCCCGAAAAATAATGCCTTCACCAAACCTACCATCACATCCATCCCGCCGAGTGTTCGGATGAGGTCGTTCAAGAGAGACCAGGGAGGGATGTCGAGGAGCACCCACGCTGCAAAAAATCCGCCACCGATGCTCACCACGTCGTAAAAAACCGAAAGGCACATGACCGCCGCCGCGACTCCCACCAGGCGGGGCACGGCCAACAGATGCAAGGGGTGGATGCCCTGCATCTCGATGCTCTCGATCTCTCGCAGGACCGTCATATATCCCATCTCGATGGCGATGGCCGAACCCGATCTCAGGGCCACGACGACCGCGGTGAGCAGCGGTCCGACCTCGCGGATGATGACCGCCGTGAGCAGGACGGCCAATCCCTCCCGGCTGCCCACCCTGGTCAGCTGGGCCGTGCCCTGAATGACCACCAGTCCGCCCACAAGAAGGGCGATGGAGCAGATGAGCTCGAGCGACTGTACTCCGGTGAAGTAGATCTGCTGCAGGATGGCGCGGGTAGTGAGCCACCGGCCCCGGTGGCGGTAGCGAATCATGGCACTGAGACAATCGGTGAAAAACCCGAGGAGATCGAGGAGATCGGTAACCTTCCGGGCGAGCCAGCGGCCGAAAGCACCCGCCGCGATCTTGAAGAAAACGCCCAATTTCAACATCCTGCTACCGGCAGAGGGCCCGGATGATCTCGCGGCAGAACGCCGGCAAATCATCAGGTTTGCGGGAGGTTACGAGACGGCCGTCAACCACCACCTCCGCATCTTCGAAGGCGGCCCCTGCGTTCACCAGATCATCTCGAATGGCAGAGACGGCCGTGACCCTCCGTCCCTTGAGAATGCCGGCGGAGGCGAGCACCCAACCGGCATGGCAGATGGCGGCCACCACCTTTCCTTGGGAGAAGGCGTCCCGGACCAAGGTCAACGTGGCCTCGTGGCGCCGCATGAGATCAGGCGCGTACCCTCCCGGGATAATCACCCCGTCGTAGTCCGCGGCCCTGACCTCGCGGGTGGCCTTCTCGGAGACGACGGGATAGCCGACCTTGCTCTTATACGTTGCCCCGGCCTCCGTTCCGACGACCGTCACCTGGGCGCCCTCCTCCCGCATCCGGAGCAGGGGATACCATAGCTCCAGATCCTGGTAGAGATCCTCGGCAAGAATCGCAAGTTTCTTTCCCTGAAGTTTCATAAGCGCCCTCCCCTTCTTCCAACCTCCCCTCAAACCTGCCTTGCAGCCCTCTCCGGGAGAGAAAAGCCGCAATATTTCAATGTGTTTCCCCTCGCAAACCTAACAGAAGGGTACCTACCCGTCAAGGGGATGGCAAAGAGGGGGCATCCCGCCCACCGGAGGTGTCCACCCCAGGCGCAAACCTGGCTCATCCAGCGGTCGGGAGGAGCAGTGCGACCCGGTGCGGAGTTCCGGAAAAAGTCCTTGACACCAGGGACGCGTTTTTCTATAAGCTAATTTCCTGTCGACGCGCCCGTAGCTCAGTCCGGATAGAGCGTCGGACTTCGAATCCGCAGGTCGCAGGTTCGAATCCTGCCGGGCGCGCCATAACGATTTCGCGCAGCTGTTGCGTCATATGCAGCAACAGGAGCGGGCCGTTAGCTCAACTAGGCAGAGCAACTGACTCTTAATCAGTAGGTTGAAGGTTCGATTCCTTCACGGCCCACCACGATACCGAAGGGGGACGGCCCGTGCGGCTGTTCCCCTTAATTGTTTCCCCCATGTTGGCATCGGTCTTGCTAAATCGGAATAGCGAAGAAAGCTTGGTGCTTTCTCACGTAGGTTCTCTCCCTTCTCCTTGGCCCCATCGACCAACGCGGCTGGGTCGGTGGGGCTTCTCTTTTGGCCCTCCCCAATCGCAGCCTGATGAGCCAGACGGGGACGTGCTCACCGCCTGGTTCTTTCTGCCTCTCCGCGGTTGGCGGAGGGAGGCATTGATTTGACCGGCAGGATGATGTATGGTGAAGCGCTTTCGAATTCGAGCGTTTTCTGGTAGAATACTTTTGCTCCTCTGACGGAAGGTCTTCCGCGTGGAGCTACCGGAAGAGCGCGGGTGGTTCTACCTAACGCTCACGGTGGTGCTCAACCGAGGTGAGAAGGGCCTGCTATGGCTACTGAAAGGGACAACCGGCGACACCCAAGGGCGAAGATCAAGTGCCCTGTCGTCATGTCGGTCTCCAACAGCCTCATCGATGGCGAAACCAAGAACCTCAGCCTTGGGGGCGCCTTCATCAAGTGCAACGAGCAACCGCGCCCGGGGCATGTATTCCGCATGACCATAGAACCCTCCAAGGGGCGGCTCTTTCTCGTCTCTGCCGAGGTGGTTTGGTCTGATTGTCATAGGGTGAAGGACAGAACCGTGATCCGCGGCCTAGGTGTGCGGTTCCACGAAATCCTGGACGGCCGGCAGTTCCTCCGAAACGAAATCGAGAAGCATTTCAAGGGAAAGATCAGCCACCTCCTCGGGAACAGTTGACGAGCCCGACGACAAGCGGAAGCTCGTGCACCAGACGGTACCCCCTTCCCTCTCCCCGATAGGACTCCCCACCGCATCAAGGTGACGTCGATCCGTCGAGGGATGGAGCGCGCTGCTTCATCCCCCTCCCTCTGAGAGGAGAACCTGTGGCCCCTGTTTGCCTACCCGGCAAGGCTGGAGAGAGTGATCAAGACCCTGCCGCCTCCTTTCGCGGCCAGGTGGGCCCCCTCGTTCTCCTCACCTTGATCTTCTTCCTCAACTTTCTCGCCAGAATCATCCTCGCTCCGCTTTTGCCGGCCATCGAGCAGGACCTCCACCTGGATCACGGAGAGGCGGGCTCGCTCTTCCTCCTCATCTCTCTCGGCTACTGCACCTCTCTCCTTGGTTCCGGGCTGGTATCATCTCGCCTCAGCCATCGGAAGACCATCATCCTCTCCGCCCTCGCCGCCGGCATTCCCCTTATTGCCCTTTGTTTCGGCAACCGGCTCTGGCAGATCCAGACCGCTCTCGTGGCCTTGGGTCTGGCAACGGGACTCTATCTCCCCTCAGGCATCGCCACCATCACCTCCTTGATCCCCCCAAAGCACTGGGGAAAAGGGATAGCTATCCACGAAGTGGCACCAAATCTATGTGCCGTGGTGGCGCCTTTCATCTCCGAGGCCCTCCTTCCCTGGGTCTCCTGGTGGGGGATCCTGGCGCTCATCGGCGGGGCTTCCGTGATCGTCGGCATCGCCTTCTGGCGCTTTGGCGCCGGAGGCAGATTCTCCGGACAAGCGCCCACGGTCTCCGCCTTTCGGGCCCTCCTCGGGGACCGGAGCTTCTGGGCCATGACAGCCCTGCTCAGCCTGGCCATCAGCGCCAGCCTGGGGGTCTACACCATGTTTCCCCTCTACCTGGTGGCGGAACGAGGCATTGATCGTTCCTGGGCCAACATTCTGGTGGGACTCTCTCGCGCCTCGGGCCTGGCTGCGGTGTTCCTCGCAGGCTGGGCTGCGGACCGTATCGGCCCGCGACAGATCATGCGGTGGGTTTTTCTTCTCACCGGGACGTTTACCCTGCTCTTGGGCGGCGTTCCAGGATACTGGGTTGCGGCGGTGTTTTTTCTCCAGCAACTCTTCGCCGTCTGTTTCTTTCCGGCGGGGCTCGCGGCCCTTTCTGCCATCGGCCCTCCCCACGCGAGAAATTTGGCCGTTTCCCTGAGCATTCCCATGGCCTTCGTCGCAGGAGCCGGCGTGACTCCGACCTTAATCGGCGTCATGGGCGATGCCGGCTCATTCACCGGGGGAATCGTCCTGGTGGGTGGCCTGATCCTCTCGGGCTTCGTCATCTGCCTTCGGTTGAGAGTACCCGGGGAGAATGGGTGTTCCAGCCGACCCGTCCACCTCGATTCGCACTAACGGCCGCTACTCCCCCGATCACGGCGCCTTCCAGATGGGCTTCTCGTCCTTGTCGAAAAGCACGAGCGACACGGGCTGCTGCGCCTCGATGGCCCCTGTCCCGGTCACCTTGGTGAGATCCACGGTTCCGAGGGCGGCACGGGTCTGTTCATTCCGATCGAGCAACGCGACCCTCGGCCCTTTCTCCTTGTCAACGGTGAGGGAGATGCGAACCTTGCCTTCCTTGTCCAGGAGAGCCAGGTAAGGCTCGCCGTTCACCCTGAGGGCCAGAGTGGCGCGATGGTTTCCCTCCCCGTCGCCAAGGCTCAACACCGGACTGTCCTCACCGGTGGCGAGGCTGAGCACGGCACGAAACTTCCCCCCCTTGTCAAACAGAATGAGCCCCGGCCCTCCCATGGACATGCTCAGGGCCGCCCGGACCGTTCCTTTCTCATCCACCAGTTGAAACTCCTCGGCGGTAAGAATCCGGGAAGGACCGGGAGCCGCCTGGGCAGCGACCGCTTGGCTGAACAACAGGCGACCGGCGACCGCGCCACCCAGAAGGCCCGCCGCCAAACCGATGACTACCAAGAAGCCATACCGTTTGCCGCTCATCTCGTCCTCCTTGATCAAGCTCTCCGCCCCCGCCGGGACGCGCCCCGGGAGGCCGACGAAAGAAGATCACCATGGAACCCTTATTCCCCGGGGACGGCCGCCCGGTCCAAGCGATTACTTGGACAATCGCAGGGACTGGAAGATAACAATGCTCTGCTGGTAAAACTCCAACGTGGAACGGAGGGTTTTCGTGATTTCGTCGATTTGATATCGAGCTCCATCATTTGCGATCTTCTGGGCGATATCCTGGAGCGTCTCGGCATGTAAGGTGGCAAGTCCGATTACCCGCTGCAGACTCTCGATGCGTTCCTGGCAGAAATCCTCCCTGTAATCTTCCTGAACATGGCAGAGCAATTCCAGTGATTTCTGTTCATATGACGCGATAACACGCAGCAGATTGACCTTTTCGAGAACAAAAACAATATGAATATTATCGTTGTAGTTACTACTCATTCTCACAATTACCGTCATTTGCCTATATATGTCATCAAATCTGCTAATATTATTACCGAGCTTTCTGGCTATCGTGGAGAGCTCGGTGCAGAGTTTTTCGATGTTCTTCTCACTGCTGTCGGGCCATGTACATGATGCGACATGAAAGCTGATCAGAACAAGAATGAGGAACACTCGGAACATTCGTCCCACGTTACCTTACCCACTCCGGGTGAACTCACTCATCGATTCGGAGCTTCAGCCTTGCTTGTACGTTGACGAGAGTCCCCGCGCACGGAGACCAAACTGACGCGACCCCCGTGCTCGCGCCGCCCAACATCATGATTAGACTGAAAACGATAGGGCCTTGTCAAGGATATAGCGAGGCCCCCTAGCCCGCATCATACCCGAGACGCCGTCGCGAAGTAGTGGAGGGCTTCGCCCTGGCGCGGCGGCAACCCCTTCAGGTCAGTATTGCCCGTTGACGTCAACCGGTAGATCGTGGTCTACTCTTGCCGCAGAGGTCACGGCGGCAGGAAAAACCCTTTCACCCATGAGGGGCACGGACACCGCCCTTGGGTGCTTACCAAGGAGCCCGTTCGAACCGAGACTCTTCGACGAATGGATTCCCGGAAGCGACCCACCTCTTCCTCCACCGGCTTTTCTCGTCGGGCCAGAGAGGGCACCAACCGCGTCTCTTCGTTCCATGACGCCTTGGACGGGGACCTCTCCCGTCGCCTGCGCGCACCGGCACAAAGGGGCTCTAGCGAGTGGGAGCGTATCACACCCGGGATAGCTACGTCATCAGGTTGCCCCAACCGCTCCTGGACAACAGCGTCGAATTTCTCAGCAAAGCGCTCGAAGAATGCGACCTGATCGCCGACTATTATCATTGCCTGAATGCCATGCAGGATCAGAATGTTGCCTTTAGCGCCAGATCAACCCATCGAGTGTACCGGCGATTCCTGGCGGTATTCTTTCAGATTTTTGGCCCATTTTCGGCGAGTATCTCCTTCGACGAGGACTACCCACCTGTCGGCTGTGCCTATAACACCACGGTTAACATCGAGGTTGATCGGCGGGGTACCTATTTCCTTTCGCTCCTCAATGTCCTCTCTCTGACGAAGGAGTCCGAACGTTCAGCAGAGTGTCAGCGCCGGAG
>JAGFXI010000397.1 GCA_017861095.1 Deltaproteobacteria bacterium
AGCCGGTATCCAGGGCCTTCTTGATCCAGCTCTCCCGATTCTCGACGATCCTCACCAGGCAAGGACAGCGACCGCCCACGGCCTGAATCATCATCTGTGCCCGAACGAAATCCGTCGGCGCGTGCTCGGTTTCGATCCACACATAGTCAAAGCCTACGAGCGCCATGATTTCGGCGATCTCGGGCGAGGGGAGGGTCACCAGGGTGCCGACGAGGGTCTCTCCTCCCTTCAAGCGTTCTTTCAGACTGGGCGACATCGGGTCATCCTTTCTCCTTGCGCTTCACCTGGATCGGGATCTCTCAAGGCGTCCCAGGTGAACTCGACGCAGTCTTCCAGCGGTATGCCCATCATAAAGAAAATCTGCCGGAGATGCCAGAGATTCGGCTGGTCGTGCGGTGGAGAGACCGGGTGGTCTCTTTGACTGGGGACTGCTTAATGGGAAGAGTGGGATGGGTCAGAGCGGGTTTTCTACTTCTTCGCCAAGCGCTCGGTGATGGCCTTGTGGAGGAACTCGCGGTCGTCGTAGAAGAGCTCCAGGAAACGTAATCCCACGCCGAGGAGGGTATGCTGTTCATCCGAGTTCAGGATATCGGACCAGGCTACCTCGGCGTTGATCAGGAGCGGTAGACGACCGGGGAGCTTGATGATCGCGCCGACCCGTTGTTTCGGTCGGAGGGGCAGAGCCTCGAGATGAGGCTTGAGGTAATAAATGTAAGCGCCGTTCACGCTGATATTTCTGGTTATCCCGTTGACTGCGTGGTCCTTGGTCAGAATGCTCACCGGCCATCTGACTTTGACTCGTGGGTAAAGGCGTTTGTTGGCACCCATAGCTCGATTCCTAATGTACGGCGCGGCGGCCTCGGTGCTGCCCGCCAAGACCACCCGGCCGCGGAAGGGCGTACCGCGACCGCAATCCCATTCACAAATCGGGCCAAACTGCAGACCAGGAGCCTAACCCGCATTATGCACGAACCACCTGCTACGACCGCGAATATGGCGGTCCTTCCGGGCGTCCTCGGGTGTTCCTTCGACAGGCTCAGGACAAGCTCACCTTGCGATGTACTGAAAAGTACGCCTCAGGTCCGAGTCCCGCGATGCCGCGGGATGGTTGCCCGGTGGCACGGCCATCTCGACGATCTCGCTACGGCGTCTCGTGCATAATGCGGGCTAAGAAAACGGGTGGTCGTAGAGGGAGAAGGTGAGGCGGGGGCGGTGCCCCTCCGCACGTTGTCTCGCCCCGTAGGGCCGATCACCCGCCCGGGCAAGCCGTATCGGCCGTGAAACGGCTCCGGATGCGCCTTGGCTCGGAGAACCCCCGGCCTCTTCTGGCGGCCGTGGTTGCGTGGCGAGGCCGGGGCCCTCGATCAGAGCTCCAGATGCCCGCCGGGCTTGAGGAGGGCCACCCGTGTGGATGTCTCCTGCTCCACCCGTTTCTTCCACGCTGCGGGGTCCTGCTTGATCACGTCGAAGGTGTCGTAGTGGATCGGCACCACCTGCTTGGGCTGAATGAGCTTGACCGCCCTCAGGCTGTCGTCCGGCCCCATGGTGAAGTTGTCGCCGATGGGCAGGACGGCAAGATCGATCCCCTCCTCGCCGATGAGCTTCATGTCGTAGAAGAGGCCCGTGTCGCAGGCATGGTAGATCTTCTTGCCCTTTACGTAGAAGAGGAAGCCGCACGGGTTCCCGCCGTAGGAGCCGTCGGGAAGAATGGAGCCGTGGTGGGCGATGGTGAGCTTGACCCGGCCCCAGGGATAGTTGAAGCCGCCGCCTATGTGCTGCGGGTGTACGTTCTGAACGCCCTGGCCCACCAGCCAGTTCTGGATCTCATAGTTCGAGATCACCGTCGCCCCGGTTCGCTTCGCAATCTGGATGGTATCTCCCACGTGATCGCCATGGCCGTGAGAGACCAAGATGTAGTCGGCCGGAACCTGGTCGGCCTTGATCGGGGCGAGGGGATTACCGGTCAGGAAAGGATCGACCAGCAGGTTCGCATCACCAGTTTGGATCAGAATGCAGGCGTGGCTGTACCATGTCACCTTGATGCTCACCTGTACTCTCCTTTCTTCTGATGGTCATGGGCCCTCTTGCGGGCCTCGAATGGCGTCAGGGAGCTCACTCGGCCTCTGGAGAATCCTCCAGGGTTCGTACTCTCCCACGGCACGGACGAACGGCTCCACCTCATCCGGGGCCTTGGGCCAGAGGGCGGCAACGAAGCGGACCCCTGCCGCTCGCGCCGCCTTCGCATCTCCCGTCGCATCACCCACGTAGACGGCGTCCTCGGCACGAAGGCCGAGCTTCCTCAGCGCGAGAGCGATGCCGCCGGGATTCGGTTTGGGGTGCGGCACATGGTCGTCCGTGACGACGGCATCGAATCCGCCAAGCCCGGTTGCTTCGCTCGTCACCTCCCAGGCAGCCTGGCTTTTCCCGGTGACGATCCCGAGGAGTAGATCCTCGAGGCGAAGCTCGGCGAGCATCGCCGCGATCCCCGGATAGATCCCGCCGAAGAGCTCGCCATGAAGGGCTCGGTAGATCCCGACAAACTCCCTATGGACGGCGGCGAGGTTCGATTCTCCCGCTACCGAGCGGAGGAGGCCGATCTCGGAAACCGGCCGAAGGGCAATGATCCCCGCCTCCGACAGACGGTACCCCACATAAGGTTCCAGGGCCCTGCTGTATGCCTCGATATAGAGATCATAGGTGTTGATGAGCGTGCCGTCGAGATCGAAGAGAGCTCCGCGAATCGGGGACGCCCCGCCTTTGTACCTCATCTCAGTCCTTTCATCCCCAAGTCTCCGTCGAGG
>JAGFXI010000398.1 GCA_017861095.1 Deltaproteobacteria bacterium
GGGACGTTGATGAGGCTTATGGCCGGCTGATCGCTCCATGCTTGGTTGCCGAGGTTCGCCACCCGGATGGTGAGATCCATGAAGTAGGTGTTCGGATAGAACTGATACTCCCGGGTGATGCGGAGCCAACCGGGCACCTGGTAGGTGAAGGTGAGCTTCTTGCTGGGGTCGGCTGGATCGACGACGAGAGAGGTCTGATCGGTCGCATACTGCGCGAGGCTCAGGGCCGCAACCGGATGGTTCACGAAGTTGAAGGCGAGGGGCAAATCGTCGACCTGGTGGATTCGCACCAGCTCCTTCGGCGGCGAGTTCGTATCAATCGTCTCCCGGTACTGCTTCAGCCCGAGGCTCTTGAGGCGGCCTCCAGTCTCGGTAAAGACAGCGGCGTAGAGGGGGGTTTCCACCACCACGTCCCGAGCCGGGTGGGCCGGAGACGGCTGGGAGGCCGGCGCCGGCTTGACCGCCGGGGCGGAGGGGGCGGCGGTCGGGGCCGACGGAGTCTTCTGCTGTTCCGCCCCGGGGACCCCCTGAGCCGTCTGTTCGGTTGCGGGGGTCTTCGTGGTGCGCTTGGTTTTCTCGTCCGGCGCGAAGAACATCTGGTAGGCGAGAAACACAAGCATGGAGAGGACAATCGCTAACAGAGCACGCTTTTCCATGGTGTAGAACTCCTGCGGCAGCAGGGAACAATGAGTGACCGTGGAGCGCCCCTTACCCGGTGTCGCCATGAAGCAAGCCGGGATCGGAGGTAAGGAGCGCCCGAAATCAACGATGACGATAGTTCTCAACGGGATCATGGCCGCCGGTGTGGAACGGATGGCAGCGCAGGAGACGGCGGACGGCAAGGAGCACGCCCCGGCCGGTTCCGTATGCGGAAATGGCCTGGTGCGCGAACTCAGAACAGGTGGGGGTAAAACGGCACGATTGCCCGAGGAGGGGCGAAACGCAAACCTGATATGCCCGAATCGAGGTGAGCAGCACCTTCTGGATCATACGCCGTTATTCGTGAGGAGAACGGGTGCCAGTTCCTCGCGGACATCCTGGTAAGCAAGCGTTGCCGCACCTTTTTTGGCGATGATGACGAAGTCGTGCGACGGCGGCAGCCCATGCTTGTGGAGACGAAAAAATTCGCGAAGACAGCGTTTCACGCGATTTCGTTTGACCGCGTTCCCCACGCTCTTGCTGACCGTTACCCCCAGACGAGAGAATTGCAGGTCGTTTGGCCGCAGGATGACGGTGTAATGTTTCGTGTGGCGCCGGGTTCCATAACGAAGAGCGAGCTGGAAGTCTTGCCGATGTCGAATTCGTTCCTCTTTACGAAACCTGAACCGGCCTCTGGAAAGGGAACCGACGCCTCCTTGCGGAGCCTGCCGAGAATCTTGCTCGTTCTGAGTCTTGCCGATCCGTCCCATCTGTTCAGACGGCCAGTCGCTTTCTCCCTTTTGCTCTTCTGCGGCTGATCACTTTCCGGCCCCCCGTTGATCGCATACGGACCAGAAAGCCGTGGGTTCGTTTCCTCCGAAGGTTGCTTGGTTGATACGTTCGCTTCATCTGTCCATTTCCTGTGCAAGCCGTTTCTTGTTGCCCACTTCGTTGCCGATTGTCAGCTGATGGCTCTCACGCATGATGAGCACAGGGTGGGCAAAGTTAAGTGGTCAAAGGCGCTCTTATAAATCATAAACCGGGGCCTTTGTCAAGCTAAAAGGGCCGTAAGCGTGCCGTGGTTTTCTTTCAGGAATTCCACGAAGGCTTGGGCCAGCGGGGAAAGGGAGCGGCCCTTGTGGGTGACAAGGTGGAAGTGGCGGGTGAGGCTGACGTTCTCGACGGAAACTGGATGGAGGAGCCCGAAACGGACGTCGTCGGCGATGGCGCGGCGGGAGAGAATGGAGACCCCTACCCCGGACTTGATTGCCTGGCGAACGGCGTCGGTACTCCCCATCTCCGCCATAACCCGGAGGTTCTCGGGATCGAAGCCCGCCTCCTCCAACCGGCTCAGAGTTGCCATCCTGGTGCCGGACCCGGGCTCGCGCATGATGAACGCCGCCGCCGTAAGCTCGTCCAGTTGGATGGCCTGGCGGCACGCCCAAGGGTGATCTGGCGGCACGGCAAGGACAAGCTCATCATCGAAGAGCTTGTCGAAGGCGAGCTTGCTGTTCTTGATCCTTGCTCCCACCACCCCCAGCTCGAGGGTCCCGTTCAGGACCATGTCGATCACCCCGCGGGTATCGGCGATAACGAGCCTGATCCTGATGTCCTCGTGACGACGCTTGAACGAGCCGATGAGGATGGGGAGGACATATTGACCGGGGATGGTGCTCCCTCCGAGCTCGAGAGTCCCGGTCACCTTGCCCCGGTAGAGTTCGAGGCTCCGGCTCGCTTCCTGGGTGAGACTAAGAATGCGCCGGGCATAACCGTAAAGAAGTTCTCCTGCCCGGGTGGCCGCAACCTCTCGGCCGAGGCGGTCGAAGAGTCTCACTTCCAGCAAATCCTCGAGGTAGCGAATATGCTCACTCACCGTGGGCTGGGAAAGGAGGGAGGCCTCCGCCGCCCGGGAGAAGCTCTTCAATTCGTACACCTTGCAGAAGACCTGGAGCCGTCGTAAGTCCATCTTCAATCCTTGGCGGCCCTGTAAAAAGTCCATCTGCGGCGTCGCGCTTCATCTCTCGTCACTGCAGCGTACTTCTCTGTACGCCTCATTCCTCAAGATTCGCGCGTCTTGCATCTGGAGCTTTTTACTGTGCCGTCTATTCTTGCGACTTCTTACGAAGTCTTCAATCCTGCCCTGCTCAGTGCAATCAGGCATAGGAACTTGGACCGCCGTTGTCAAGAAAGGCCCCCCGACAATGGGGGTTTTCGATACGAGCGCCGCAGGTTTTTCCTTGACAAAAGGAAAGCGAAGGCTATAGGATACGCCCTCGGCTTGTGCGCGGTAGTTCTTCCTTTATCCCGGTTACTTGACCGCGGTCTTAGGGGCAGGTTTTCCATATGAGATGGGGCCTGCAGTCAGTCGAGTTCAATAACCGTTATTCCACATCATCGAGGGCGTCCCATGAGTGGAGAGAAGAAGCAACAGGGTTCTGACAAGGTAGGGTGGGTTCTCTTTGTCGTTGGCCTCGTCGGCGGCCTCGTCGTGGGCTGGGTGCTCTTCCCGCAGGTTCTCTACTCCACCCAGCAGCAGCCCCTCAACTTCAACCATGTGGTTCACGTGGAGGGCGGGGGCATGAACTGCGAGGATTGTCACCAGTTCCGGCCGGACGGAACCTACGCCGGGTTCCCGGGAGTGGACAACTGCGCCGGATGCCACCAGGCTCCCATGGTGAGCGGTGACACCAAGACGGAAGAGAAGCTCATTGCCGAGTACATCGAGCCGGGGAAGGATATCCCCTGGGTTTCCTACTCCTGGCAGCCGGACAACGTGTTCTTCTCCCATGCGGCCCACGTGAAGGGGGCCCAGATGAAGTGCACCGAGTGTCACCGGGATGTACTCAAGGAGGCGAAGACTCCGCTCGTGAAGGTCAACCGCCTCACGGGGTACCGAGCCGACACCATGAAGATGTTCGTGTGCGAAGATTGTCACGCCGCGAAGAACGTCCCCAACGGCTGTGACGTCTGCCATAAGTAGACCTACCAACGCGAGGGGAAGGATCTCATGCAGTTAGACAGAAGAGCTTTCGTCAAACTGGTTGCTGGAGGGGTCGGCGGCACCCTGCTGTCGCCGCTGCCGTGGAAGCTCTTGGACGACGTCTCCATCTGGAGCCAGAACTGGTCCTGGCGGCCTTCGCCCGAACGGGGCGCGGCGACCATGGTGAACACCGTGTGTCAGCTCTGCCCGGGCGGCTGCGGTATCCGGGTGCGGCTCATCAACAAGAAGAACGCCGTCCGTATCGACGGCAACCCGAACCACCCCGTGAACCGGGGCGGCATCTGCCCGCTCGGCGCATCGGGACTCCAGTTCCTTTACG
>JAGFXI010000399.1 GCA_017861095.1 Deltaproteobacteria bacterium
ATCTCCCCAAAGATGTCCCCCTCACCCATCACTCTCAGGCGCACTTCCCTGCCCTCTTTCTCGGCAAGTACCTCGGCCTGTCCCGCTTGGATCACATACATGCAATTTCCCACCTCCCCCTCGCGGACAATGACCTCACCATCTCGGTATACCTTGCCCAATGCGCCTGTTTCCATGGCCTCGCCCCCCTCAGGCTCTGCCCCTGAGAGCGGGCCAGACACCAACGACTGTATTCCACACGAAGCGGCCCAAAAAGGAGGGGTGAAGGCCGCGCAGGAAGATCTCCCGATACATCGCGCTTCCGGTGAAGGTATCCCACAGTACCATGCTCATGTCCTGACGCTCCCCCTCCTTCTGTTGTTCTCTGACGACCATGCGCAACAGGCCGCGACGGGCAGATCGAGTCTTTTGAATGAGGCGAATGATTGCGAAGACTACCTTCCCGATCTTGTTGTCCTCCTCCACCGCCTGGCAGACTCGCCAGTAGTGCCGGCGGAAATCCTCTGCCGATATTCCCTCGAAGATCGCAGTAACGGCAGCGGCCTTGGCGGCGCGGTAGGCGCATCCAATTCCATCTTTGTACAATCTGCTCACCCCGCAATCGCCAATAAATACGATCCTATCGGCAAAGGGCCGGAGCGCACCTCGGACATTTATCCGGGGGGAACAATGGCAGTGGTCCTCGGGCACTCTCCAATCGTGCGGCAGGCACTGCCTCACCTCGCGAGCATTCAGAAAGGATTGCACTAGCGGCCCATCGATCTCCCGACCCAGGAGGCACAGCGTTACGTAGTCCCCCTTGGGGATCAGGGCAGCGAATTCCAACCGAGGGATGTTGAGCAGAAAAACATGCATGGAGCTGCCCAGGCATCTCTCCACTGTTTCCTGGCCCAGGTAGAACTCACCGATATAGGTCCTCGTTGTCTGGGGAGGCGCGTAGGCTACCTCGCGGTTTTCAAATATCTTAAGAGCTGAGGTGTTTACGCCCGCCGCTACCGCCAGTAGGTCGTAGGCTCGAGGCAAGCCGCCCTGGATCTTGACCTGCGGCCGGCCATCCTGCCAATTGACATCATCCACTCGCCCCCGCACCAGACGAGCACCCTTGCCAGCCGCCAAGTCCAACAAATAGCCATCAAAGCTGCGCCACTTCAACTCCTTTATCCCCCGGGGGCCTGCCCCCCGGTGCACAGCGGCAATCCGTTTCTCGCGAAGCGGGGTCTGGATACGGACACGACCCTCATTCATGTGTAGGACATAGGAGTCAATACCCCTTTCTACTACTGTCGGAGGGAGGTTGATGCCTTCGGCGGCCAGGGCTTGAACCAGAGTTTCGTAAATGATCCCTCCACACATATTACACCCGGTGGGCCCGGGGAGAGAAAAGTCCCGCGGCTCATACACATCTACCTGTAGGTCCAAGCCGACCCTTTGCGCCATTTCCAACAAGAAAAAGCCGAAGAAAGAACCCGCGGGGCCACCACCGATCACCGCCACATGTGAACAGTTATCCAGCACCACCGAGCTACCGCTGCCACCTCGGTTCCTTCCAATAAGAGGACGCGGAGAAATCTTAGACGTCACCGTGGAGTACCCATCCCCCTGACGGGGAAGAACTTGTATTCGCCATCCAGGTCGTGGACCTACCGGGTTTCCCGTCCTCCAGCCGTTTCCAGGACTCTCCGGATACCGACGAGGATCGACATACGTTGACCATGGATGACAAAGCCCTTTCAGCCGAGATGGCTGCTGGCGCTGGCCTCGGTGATAGTTCGTCGCTGAGGAAAGAACGGGAGCAGGCTCCCGATGTTTGGCACGCCCGTGCCCTTGGGCCTCTAATTTCCGCTCCAGACGCCTGCCGTCTCCCCCCTACCGGTGCAACCGCATAAAGGGCGGACACACCACTTTTTGCGCTCCCGCTACACCTTCAGTCGGTGGACGTTGTACGCGGGGACGGGGCGGTGGAAACCCTTGAGATTGAGTTCGCCCACGAACTCAATCTCTGCCAATTCCTCGACTGATGCCCAAACGTGCTGAGGCAGGAGGATCTGGCCCGACTTGGCCTCCCTGCACAGACCGGCGGCAAGGTTGGTGACACTGCCGATTGCCCCGTAGTCCCAGCGTCCCTCGAAGCCGATGGCGCCGATCGTGGCGTAGCCCTGAGAGATGCCGACGCCGAGGTCGAGATCGTATCCGCGCTTGCGCCAGGCCGTGGTCAGCGTCTTGACACGATCGCGCATAGCCACGGCCATTCGGAGGGCGCGTTCAGCGGGATTTGACACCGGCACCGGATCGTTGAAGAAGATCATCATCCCATCGCCGGTAAAGCGTTCCAGCGTCCCTTCGTGCTCCTGAACCAGCTTCCCCATTTCGGCGTGATAGTCCCTGAGAGCGCGCATCACCTCTTCCGGCTCGAACAATTCGGCGAAGGCGGTGAACCCACGAAGGTCGAGGAAGACGACCGTGATCTCTCGACGGTGGGTTCTTAGCGGGTCTTCGACCCCGCCGCCCACGATCAGCTCGGCGAGCTGTGGCGAGAAAAAGCGTTTGAGCCGCCCCAGGCGTTGCTCGGCCTTCTCCTGGACCTCCCGAAAGAGTTGCGCGTGCTCGATGGCGATGAGGGTTTGGTGGGCGAAGGTTGCGAGGAGCGTGACGTGCCGCTCGGTGAAGGGGCCGGGCACTTTTCGAGCGACGGTCAGTGTGCCGAGCGTCCGTCTGTCGCGGATCATGGGAATCGACAGGAGGGCACGGTAGCCCTCCCGGGCAAGGATGTCTCGAAAGGGGTAGCCTGGCTCC
>JAGFXI010000007.1 GCA_017861095.1 Deltaproteobacteria bacterium
GTATGTTGACCAGACGGTATCTCGATCTCAACACGGTGCTCCGCGAGCGTTTCGGCTGCCGGGTCCAGAAGATCAGCCTCGATGCAGGGCTCACTTGCCCCAACCGCAACGGGACCCTTGGGACTGGCGGCTGCATTTACTGCAACGTCCTGGGTTCAGGGACCGGCCTGTCCCGACGATATTCTATAACGGAACAACTCGAACGGGGTAAGGAGCACCTACGGCGGCGCTACGGCGCTAGGAAGTTCATCGCCTACTTCCAATCCTTTTCCAATACCTACGGACCACTGGATACCCTGAACCGTCTTTACCGGGAGGCTCTCGTTGTGGAAGACGTCGTCGGCCTCGCCATTGGCACCAGACCTGACTCCGTGCCCGACGAGGTCCTCGACCTCCTAGGCGAGCTCGCCCGGGAAACGTACCTTTGGGTGGAGTACGGTCTCCAGTCGATCCACGAACAGACCTTAGCCGCGATCAACCGGGGACACGGGGTGAGTGCCTTCCTGGATGCGGTGAGACGCACCAGAGCACGAGGCCTCGAGATCTGCGTCCACGTCATTCTCGGTCTTCCCGGCGAGGGGAGAAAAGAGATGCTCGAGACCGCCCGCGCCCTCGCCGCCCTCGATATCCAGGCCGTGAAGCTCCACCTCCTCTATGTGGTCCGAGATACGCCCCTTGCGAGTCTCTATTCCTCAGGGGCGTACCGCTGCCTGAGCCGCGAAGAATATGTGGATTTGGTCTGCGAATTTCTCACCCTCCTTCCGCCCACCGCTGTCATCCACCGACTGACGGGAGACCCCCATCCCCATGAACTGGTGGCACCTGCGTGGGCTTTGGAGAAGCAGAAAAACCTCCAGGCTGTCCGTGAAGCCTTGGAGCGGCGCGACCTCTGGCAGGGGAAATACAGGGTATCCCCCTCAACCTGAGATCTCCCTGGAGATTGTGACCAGACCCTCTGAGCCCTCGTCCTGTTCACGGATGCCGGGAAGACGCGAGCAGCATGAAGGCTGGTCGAAGGGTTTGTCAGTAGCCTGTTAGTCACGAAACGGCTGCTCAAGGCGGATGACAAGATACGTCAGTAACCGCCGCGGCCGGTCGGCTGTATACGAGGGTGAGAGATGAGGTCGAACGGGTATTAGCTCATATAATCCTGAAATTATTATATGAACTAAGATCCTTCGGGATAGGAAGTTCCTTGGCACTTCGCGTGCACTAAGTCCCGGGCGAGTTCAGCCGTCGATAATGAACGGGGCAGAAGAAACAAGGAACGGCTATGGGTCAGTCGGACAAGGCATGGAAACAGGGGCAGGTACTCAGGTGGGCGCTGGAACATCCCCACTGTACGATCACCGAGGTGCCTTCCTGGGTCATATTGATACTCTTACAAGATATCACCCGCTGGGGCTGTCAGCTCCTCGAGGATCTGGTCATGGCCATGGATGACTCCCAGGGAATTGTTATGGCGGAGAGCCACCTAAATCGCTCGGTCCAGGCCCTCATGACGAATGTTTTGTTGAGCAGCCTCTATGAGGACGGCTACATCGAATTTGTTTCGGATCTCTTCGACGAACCACGGTTCTTCGACTCTCATCATCCGGTTGAAGTTCAGATCACCCTGACGCCGTCGGGCGAACAGGCTCACATCTGGGAAGAACTCGAATTGTTCAGCGGCTCCTACCAGGGCTCTTTCCAGTAACCGACAGAAGCGAATCAAGTCATCGCCTCAACCTCCCTGTCCAGAGCGTGCGGGCCTCACCCCTTCGAGGCCTCCCGGCCTATGCCGTGAGGGCCTCGACCTTTCTTGCCGAATCCGCCCAATCTCCCTCTGTATCTCTGCGCGAACAACCCCGGGCGCAAAGTGAGAAGCAGACCTTGCTTTGGTCGGTGAACTCTCTCGCTCGCAATGCAGCCTCTCACGATAACCTTTGACGGGATAACAAATGGCAGCGTCGTGCAAAGAAGGGAACGGGCATTATCGATGATTATCGCCCTCAGTTGGGGGCTTCCCCTTGCTGCCGCCGGCGACTCCTGCGTCGCTCCCGCCCGGCGTACCAGATCTGACATCGGTCTCGGAACTTGCAGTACAATTCCGGGTCGGTGCACGTGGACTGTTCCAGGCACCGACGGCAATAGCCGTACTCGTACTTCTCGCACCAGATTACGGCATCTCGCTCCGGGTGAAATCGGCAGTGTGATCTCCCCGCCATCCCTCAGAACGCTCCCGAGCATTGACCGAAGAACAAGCTGGTAATCCGCCGAGCCTTCGCCGAAGGGGCCAGGTGCAAAAACTGAAAGATACGGCCTCATGCCGAACGCTGTCAATACACCACCAGGACGCAGCCAGTCCGAGAGATACAATCTGGTTGGGGTCCGGCCAGCGCGGAACGTTCCGGGCCTTGGTTGAGGTGAAAGGTGTGGGGCGGGTTACCCTCTCTTAACGAATAACGGTGGAGAGGTCATGATCGGCCGGGGAGTACCAAGGCGTCGTTGCGAGGGGCCGAATGCCCACGCTCTCATACTCCTTCAAGACCACCTGACCAGTCAAGCCGGCGCAGCGTTTCGGGCATCCATTTCTCCCGATCCCATCAATCACGTCGAACAGTGCCCTCCCCTCGGTCGACCAGGTGTGTTGGCAGGTACGGCAGAACCAGAGCACTCGATACATGGGAATATCCTTTGTTATCGAGCCAACGGATGCAAGCCAAACTGGAAGAGCGACGGTTCTTGGGCTGAGCACAATCAGGGTACAGGAAGGGAGACCTGAGTGCAAGGAAAATAGATTAGCTCTACTGACACAGAGGCATTAAGTTTAAGTCACGCGGAAGTCCGCGCCATCGAGCGTCGGTAACTAATCTAGAGGCGGTGCCAACCGGAGTCGTCGTTGGCGCGCTTTCGCAGAGGCCTTGGGAGCAATTACCCTCGAAAGGAACCTGTGCCGAGAGCGATGCACTGCCCTGGGAAGAAACTCCTTTCCCAACAACGAAGCGATATCATAGAGGCGGCGCTCGGAACAGTTCGGAGCGAGGGACTCTCCCTTTCAAGAACACGCACGATAGATAGGCGTCCGCTCCGAACCGGGAATGGAGTAGTACGTCTCGTCGTCTTGCCACAGGGCAAGGTAGGGAAGCCCTTCCCTGTAACGATCGAGTCGAACGCATGTCCCTGAGCACCGCGACTTGCTCTTATGCAGATGCTTGCATCGAAAACAGGGGCTTCTCTCCTCCCGCATGATGCACCTCCAGGTTTCAGCAAGGGCTCGCGCGAGTGCAAGCCGTCTTCGGACAATCATTGTCTTGCAGAGAAAGTGCCAACGGGGAACACTCAGCAATATGTCGTGTAAGTTTGATAGGTTGTTTGCACGCAATGGGAGGGCGGCTCCGTCACCGGGTGACCGAAATTGGTCAAAGGCTCAGACCTTTCTGGGCCAGTGCGTCGGGGCCGCCCCCGCCAAGGAAGTAAGAGGTTCGAAACGATGGGAGTCACCAGAGCCCTTGACCTGAAACCATGAGGGTGAGACATTAGGATGGTCACTTGTTCACTCACGTGAGAGACGGGGAGTTTCGGTTCGAACGAGCCACGACCCACCCCTTTAACTCGACACGACTCTTTGGCACGTTGTTTGCTGACCTCTCACCCGAGGCCATCCTTAGCCGCGCGCTGCTCGGCTACCGAAAGCGGGAACCGCCACGGGGCGGTGGAGGCCTCTCTGGTGCACCCATGGGTACATCCGTTGAACGACGTCGAAACCGGAGGGCCAAGGTCCGATGGCCGGTTGTGATGATGACCAGCAAGGGCCCGGTAGTGGGAGAAACCAGGAATGTCAGCGATCGGGGTGCTTTCATCTGCTGCAAGGAGGAGGTCACCCCCGAGGCGCGCTGCCGCCTTTTCATCATGGCGCCCGATCGTAAGCCTCTGGTAGTACCGGTTGAAGTTTGTTGGTCAAACCCTTACGGCTCGGAGTTTGATGCTACTCCATGTGGAGTAGGCGTGCGATTTAGTGGTATTTCTGCGGCGGATCGAGAGGCAATAGTCGCGGCATTGAAGGGAGAGTTGCTGGAAAAGGAGACCGACTAGAAGGTTGCACGATCTATAAAAAGGATTCCGTTATGATGGCAAAACGAATGGAGCGGGCGTCAGCAAATGTAAATGAGAGAGTCAGCATCCTAGGCGAAAACTGTCGGCTCAACGGGAATATAGAAACGGCATCGAAGGTGATACTATGTGGGAATTTCGAAGGTAGCATCAGTTGTAATATCCTTGAAACTGAAGTTGACAGTAAAGTTTCTGCGAAGGTCATCGCTGGGGACGTCATCGTATCAGGGTCTTTCGAGGGGGAGATTGTTTGTCATAATGTGCTGACCGTGGCCAGGACGGGCAGAGTGTTTGGCAAGGTATCCTACGGTACTCTTACCGTTGAGCCCGGTGGTATCATAGAGGGCAATACGTCGAAACTCGAATCTAGAGACAAGAAGGTCCTCTCCATTCCCGAATCTCCCAGCTCTTCGTGAAGTGCCGCCTTTCGGGTGAGTGCTTGAAGAGAATTCGCGCCGACGTCACGGCCCACACCGTCCGATCTGTACCTGCGGGATCCCATCGACCGCAGGAAAGGCTGGTTCCTTGGGGCGCCACTCCGATCCTCCTCCGTGTCTGATTTTGCCTCAAATCCGCCTGGGGAGAAGCCATTCTTGACTCGTGCAATAGGCGATAACGAGGGCAGGAAGGTGAACCTCGCGCTTTGCCCCCGCGATCATCACCTCCGCAGGAGGATACCATGCCCGTGGCGGCCAAGTGGATCCGTCGCGGCACCTTAAGACCACCGACCGTCATCTGTTCTTGTCGCGAGCGGTAAGCCAGAGAGGAGAGCAAGATGAGGCATAATATTTGCTTTAGAAGGCAAGGGATGAGACAGCGACAGGGTTTTCTCAACCCCTGGGTGGCGAAAGGCGGGTGATCGCGAATGGCGTGGCGCGAAGAGAGAGAGCACGTTCGGTTCAACCGTCCGTTTGTAACGGAAGTGTTGAACCTGAAGTCCCACTACACCGCCAGGGGCGTGACCGAGAATGTTAGCCAGGGGGGCGCCTTCGTTAAGACCAAGGACTGGCGGGCATTCCAGGTAAACGACCAGATGATGGTGACCTTTTTCCTGCCTCCCACTCATCCCAGCCAGGAACCAGTTGTCGGCTTGAGAGGCACGGCAACTGTCACTCGCATCGACCAGCAGAACGAAGGCATGGCTGTCAAGTTTGGGACCAACTTTCAGGACTTCGAGAAAATCTCTCAGCTCGAAGTCTCGGCGGCGACGAGATTCCGGACTCTTGCCGACTATCTTTCCACGCTAGCGACTGCCGTGGGAGAGGAAGCCCCTAAGCCTGCAGCAAAGGGCTTCTTCGTTGAGAAGACCCGTCAACCCCTTGACGCCAAAGTGGCCTTTCAGCTGAACACCGGAGTTATGAGTGCGGAAGATCTCACGGTGCAGGCGAAACCCACCCCCACGGACATTCTCAACCTCAGAGTGCTGGAGATAAAGAAGAGGAAGCTCGATACCGCAGTCCACACCGTCACCATTGGTCGCGCTCCTATCAATGACATTGTTCTCTACAATAGCACCGTGTCAAAGTCCCACGCCCACCTCCACGTCCATCCCTCAGGCCAGCCGTGTTATGTGGTTGACGTGGGCTCAAAAAATGGAACAAGCGTGAACGGCACGCTCCTGAAGCCGTACGAAAAATACCAGCTCTCCGATCATGACGAGATCTCCTTCGGACCGCAGATGAGACTTGTATATTTTGCCCCACCGGCATTTATGACCTTCCTGAAGAGCCTACGAGGCTCGTAATGCTCGCAAGGCTGGTCGAGAAGTACCCGGTCTCCGCACTATTCTTCTCTCCAGCCCGCATTGTACAGGAGACGCCGGCGCGAGGTCGTGGAGATGGTCGCCATCCGATCGCGGCTGAGACCCGCTCCGAAAGCGTCCCCCCTCACCGAGTCTAAAGCTCGGAGAGCAGGACGGCCATAGCCGCGGTCGCAGCAGGTGATTCGTGCATAATGCGGGCTCGGACCAATCGATTCCCGCCGGTTTTCTCCGCGCTCTCGCCAAGAAGCGAAGACGGTAGGTACACGGAGGGGAGCGGGGGGTGATCCGGAGGCTGATGCGGTGTTACCGTTTCTCCAACAAACTATCGTAGTGAGAAAACTGCATGGTGAAAGTGGCCCGGCCCTGGCTGGCAGAGCGGAGTGCGGTCGAGTATCCGAACATATGGGAGAGTGGCACAGTAGCCCGTACGATCTTCACCGCTCTCTTGGTGAAGATACCTTCGATCTTGCCTTTGCGCATATTGAGATCGTTGATCACCTCTCCGGTGAACTCCTCGGGTACAATGACTTCTACTGCCATGATCGGCTCAAGGAGCTGGGGCTCGCCCTGTCTCAACCCTTCCTGGAGAGCGGTGGAAGCCGCTACCTTGAAGGCAAGCTCGCTCGCAGACTGCTCGCGGAAGCTACCTCGGATCGCCGCCACCTCCACGTCCACCACCGGGTATCCCGCGAGCACTCCGCTTTCCAGTCCTTCCATCACCCCCTGCTCCACTGCTGGCATGAAGGCCGGCCCGATCGAGCCATCCCGGACCAGATCACGGAAGACATTTCCCTTGCCCCGAGCTCTCGGCTCGAGGTGTAGTTCCACTCTCCCATAGTGGTGGGCGCCAGCGATTTCGCGATCAAACATCCCCTCAGCCTCTACAGCCTTGGTGATGGTCTCCCGGTACACAACCTGGGGTTTACCTACGTTCACCTGGACCGAGTACTCGCGGAGAAGCCGGTCAACCAGAATCTCCAGGTGAAGTTCTCCCATCCCGGAAACAATGGTCTGACCGGTATCGGGGTCTTGGTGATGGCGAAAGGTCGGATCCTCCTCGGCCAGTTTCTCCAATGCCTGGGCGGTCCTCTCCTCGTCCGCCCGCGTGCGCGGCTCCATGGCAATGGAGATCACCGGCTCGAAAAACTCCATACGCTCAAGCAAAATGGGATACTCCGGATCACACACGGTGTCACCGGTGGTGGTCCGTTTGAGCCCAACCAGCGCGACAATCTCTCCGGCGGAGGCCTCGGAGCGCCGCTCGCGCTTGTTGGCGTGCATCTGGAAGATCCGGCCCACCTTCTCTGTTTCTCCCTTGTTAGTGTTGAACACGTCGGAGCCGGTTCTCACCGTTCCCGAATACACGCGGACATAGGTAAGCTTCCGCCCCTGATCCATCTGAATTTTAAAGGCGAGACCAGCAAAGGGCTCACTATCACTACTCTTCCGGGTCTCTTCATCACCGGTCTTGGGGTGGTAGCCCACCACCGGGGGAACGTCGAGTGGGCCAGGGAGAAAATCGACGATGGCGTCGAGAAGGCGCTGGATGCCTTTATTGCGCAAGGCGCTACCGCAAAGCACCGGGACCGCCTTGAGCGCTAAGGTGGCCTGGCGGATCACCGGGAGCAGATGTTCCGGCCCGAGAGGCAGATCCGAGAGATACCTCTCCATGATCCCGTCGTCGAATTCCGCAAGTGCTTCCAGAAGTCTTTCCCGCCCCGCGCGCGCCTCGTCGTGGTACCCGGACGGGATCTCGGAGGACTCGTAGAGGACGCCAAGGGTTCGATCATCCCAGTGCACCGCCTCCATTCGCACCAGATCTATGACCCCGGCGAACTCGGTCTCAATTCCGAGTGGGAGCTGGAGAACCACTGGTCGCGCTCCCAGTTTCTCTCGCATCTGTCGCACTGTCCCGGCGAAGTCAGCCCCGAGGCGATCCATCTTATTGACAAAGGCAATCTTAGGAATGCGGTACTTGTCTGCCTGGTGCCACACGGTCTCCGATTGGGGCTCTACTCCGCCCACAGCGCAAAATACGCCAATGGCACCGTCGAGAACCCGGAGAGACCGCTCCACTTCAATGGTGAAATCGACATGTCCAGGGGTATCGATGAGGTGGAGCTCGTGATCCCTCCACAGACATGCGGTCACCGCTGAGGTGATGGTGATGCCCCGCTCCTGTTCCTGTTCCATCCAGTCCATCACCGCCTCGCCGTCGTGGACCTCCCCCATCTTGTGGGATTTCCCCGTGTAGTAGAGAATCCGCTCCGTCACCGTGGTCTTCCCGGCATCAATATGAGCGATAATGCCGATGTTTCGTGTTCTCTGGAGGCGCTTACGTTCAGCCATAGCGACGATCCCTCTCAGCGCACGAGCAGGAGATCACTGGTGTTGGGATGGTGAATATCGAAGTGTCCGGCAAGAGTAGTTTGAGGTTTTCCCTCGATCATGATCTGCACTCTTTCGATCTCCTTGAGATTCAGAATGAGGGTGTTGACAATGGCGTACAGGGTGGATCTCTCGGCCGCCACGCCTCCGCAATGGGAGGCAGAGAGCTCCGAGCTGAAATCCACGTAAGCGGTTCCCTCTTCGGTCACAAAGAGGTGAAGCAGACGGGTTCCCTTGGGAATAGGTGAGACGAGATCCGCCCCCTCCGGCCCCTGCAGGAGCCCAGCAAGCAAGGCGCTCGCTACGGCAAGGGGATCGCCGGCCTCGATACGTCGCTCCTCAGTGCGGAGATGGTCTCCGCCAACGGAGCTGAAGTAGAGTTGAACTCGCCTCCTTGGGGATTCATGCACGGGGAAAGGTTTGGTCACCTGAGAGCGGAGCGACCTTCCCTTATTCTCACCAGCAAGCCTCCCCCATCCAAAGATGGCGGCTCCCACCCCTAGGACAAGGATGCCTACTAGAATCAGCCGGAGTCGCAACCTGCGGTTCCCATTCCTCCAAATCCCCATGGACCGCTTCAGCCTCCGAATTTGACGGCTTGTCAGGGGCCGGAAGAACTCTTCCTGCGGCGCTCCGGCTCAGTCTGGTACTCTCGTGGGCATACGGCCCAAGTCGTCGTGGCGGATGGACTCCTTGACCGCCCCGAAGTCAACCCATACCGAGGGCTCAGATCACTCGCCAGTCACCCGGCTCTTAAGCTCCTTGCCCACTTTGAAGAAGGGAAGTCTCTTCTCTTTCACCTCGATGGGGGTGCCAGTCCTCGGATTGCGGCCCCGATAGCCGCGATACTCCTTGACTTTGAAACTCCCGAAGCCTCGGATCTCAACACGATCCCTGCTGATCAGCGCCTGCTCGATGGCGCCGAACACGGTCCTCACAATCTGTTCCGCCTCTTTCAGGGGAATACCCTCCGCAGCCGCGGTTGCGGCGATGAGCTCACGCCTGGTCATAGGACGTTCACCTCTCACCCTGTGAGGAGTCAGCCCGCGGCAAGCGTTCTGTGCGTTATCTTCTCTCGCTTCTGCCGCTCTGCCCCTTCAAAACCTCTCTTCACTCCTCGCCGACCGATGGTCCGCCTAAGTTAGCGTCGAGGACGGATCACATCCACTCCGCCCATGTAGGACCGCAGTACGGCTGGTATCTTGACCGTGCCGTCCTCCTGTTGGCAGTTCTCCAAAATAGCCACCAGAGTTCGACCTACGGCCAGGCCCGACCCGTTCAGGGTATGAACAAAGGCAGTCTTGGTCTTGCCGCGACGACGATATCGGACGTTGGCGCGACGGGCTTGAAAATCCTCGAAGTTGCTACACGAAGATATCTCCCGGAACGCCTGAAGACCGGGAAGCCAGACCTCTATGTCATATGTCTTCGCCGCCGAAAACCCGAGATCCCCCGTGCACAAGGTCACCACCCTGTACGGCAACTCCAGCTCCTGGAGGACCTCCTCTGCATCCAAGAGGAGGGTTTCCAGCTCATCATAAGAACGCTCAGGGGTCGCGAATTTGACTAGCTCCACCTTGTTGAACTGATGCTGGCGAATAAGCCCCCGAGTATCTTTGCCATAAGACCCGGCCTCGGATCGGAAACAGGGAGTATAGGCCGTGTAGCGACGCGGAAGCTCCTCCTCTTCAAGGACCTCGTCTCGGTGCATATTGGTCACCGGCACCTCAGCCGTAGGCACCAGGTAATAGTCCCAACCGTCCAGTCTGAAAAGATCCTCCTCGAACTTAGGAAGCTGCCCTGTCCCCGTCATGGCCGTGCTGTTGACGATGAAGGGGGGAAGCACCTCCTCATACCCATGTCTTCCAGTATGAAGGTCAAGCATGAACGAGATGAGCGCTCGCTCCAGCCTGGCTCCGAGTCCCCAATAAAGGGTAAAACGAGCGCCGGTGATCTTGGCAGCCCGCTCGAAGTCAAGAATCCCCAGCGCCTCGCCGACCTCCCAGTGCGGTTTGGGAGCGAAGGAGAAAATAGGAATCTCTCCCCACCGCTTCACCACCGGGTTGTCCTCTGAACTCCTCCCAAAGGGCACCGATTCATGGGGAATGTTGGGGACGAGAAGAAGAGCTCGTTGGAGTTCGGCATCTACCTCGTCCACCTGATTATCGAGCTCCTTGATTCGTTGAGAGACCTCGCGCATGCGAGCGATGGTGTTGCCGGCATCTTTACCCTGGCGCTTCATTTCCGCAATGTCGTCCGATACGACCTTGCGCTCATGCTTGAGTGTTTCCACCTCGTGGAGCATCTTCCGGCGCCGCTCATCCAGTTCAATGATAGGCACAAACGAGAGGTCGGAGCCTCGACGCTCCAGCATTTCTTGCACTAATTCACGCCGTTCTCTGACTAATCTGATGTCGAGCATGAAGGACCTCTCAGATATCCGCCCGGGCGCCCAGGCGGAAAAACTTCACTTTATGACTCGTGGCCGAGGCGGCAGGGTGGCAACAGCAAAAACGAACGTAGTTTCAAATACTTATATATAAAGTAACGGAGGTTAATAACATGTCAACCCCCGTTTGTCAATCATCTTTATCACTGACGCAGCGTGAGCTTGGCGGCAGACCCTGATGCCACCGTCAGGAAATCGGGCACATAGCCCGCACATGGGCGATCGTGTGGTCTCCGATACTCCCTCGTTGATCCAATAGGAGGTCGGAATCCCAGGATATCTGCGGACAAACCAGCCCGAACGCGCTTTACCGGGGGGGCAAGCAAGAGCGTTCCTCAAGAGACTTCGTTGCCCAAGAGTTCCGCGAGAGTAACGAGGCTTCGCCGCTCTCCTAGAGCGAGAAGCGTGTCGCCGATCTGGACGCGGGTGTGGGACGCGGGGTTAAAGATCATCTCGCCACTCCCCTTCTTGATGGCGACGATGATGAGATCGAGCTGCTGCCGGATGCCGGATTCTACCAAGGTGACGTCAGCGAGCGTACTGGTCGGCTGGACCGGAATTTCTTCCAGCTTCAACTCAATCTCGGGATCGTGGATCGCGAAATCGAGGAAGTCTGTCACGGTGGGGCGGAGAAGCGCCTGGGCCATGCGGGAGCCGCCGATCTGATGGGGGGAGACGACCCGGTCGGCTCCGGCGCGAAACAGCTTCTTCTCCGAACCGATCTCGCCGGCTCTAGCCAAGACGAACAGGGTCGGATTCAGGCCCTTTGCGGTCAAGACGATGTAGACATTCTCGGCCTCGGAGTCCAGGGCGGTTACCAGGGCCTTCGCCCTCTCGACCCCCGCCTCGACGAGACACTCCTCTTCCGTTGCATCCCCGAGTACAGAGAGATGGCCGTCTGCCGCAATCTTGGCCGCCAGATTCGGATCCTTTTCGACCACCACAAGCGGTATCGGCTTCGACTTCTTGATCTCCTCGCAGACCACCCTACCCACCCGGCCATAGCCGCACACGATGTAGTGATTGTTGAGTTCTTGGACCTGACGTTCCAATTTCCGCCTCCCCATCACGTGGAGCAGTCGTCCTTCCACCACCATCTGGGTCAAGGTGCCGACAAGATACCCACCAACCCCTATCCCAGAAACAATGACTCCCATGGTGAGAAGCCTCCCGTACTCGCTGACGGGATGCACCTCGGTGAACCCGACGGTGGAGAGGGTGATAACCATCATGTAGAGGCTGTCCAGGAAAGTCCAGCCCTCTATGACCATGTAGCCGACCGTACCCAGAGCAAGAATGAGAATCATCAGGAGGACGGCAAAGGTCAATTGACGTGTTTTGGTCATTGCGAAACAGTCCCGGAAAGGGAAGATCGCCGCAGGGGTTCCCCAGGGCGAGCTCCTCCATGGTGAGCCCTCTTCAGGACGACTGGGATGCCACAATCTCTACACTGTAGTCACTAAGCTTGCTGATGTCCGGAAGATCCCCGAAGGGAACCATGAAGGACACCTCCTGCCCGGCAGTGATCGCGACCTGAGGCCCTTGTGGGGTCTGTTGAATCAGGCCGAGCTGATCGGCCAGGGGTAGCCCCCGAAGCTGTTCGGTTGAGAGGAGATTGCCGGCATAGAACAACTGCTGCCGCGCCTCTTGACCATCGGTGGTATAGAGCTTGGCGCGCAGCAGTATCCAGCGCCGCGGTGTAGCGAAGTCATTGCGCACGCGACCTTCGATGACGAAGAGTTGTCCGGCCTCCCGGCTGTCCACGAAGTAGCCCTGAGTTTCCACGAGGTGCAGGAGGTGGATTCCAGCGTTTTCCGGGGCAGACTGGCGGGCATGGGACCACGGGAAAAAGAGCCAGAGGGCGATGGCCGCGCTTGCTGTCAGGACTAAGACGAGAAGGACGGGCAGCCAGAGCCTTCGCCTCGTTCGGTTAGGTGCAGGCCCCATGACCTCATGCGGAGCGGAAGGCGGCGACTCTTCCCGGGCAGCCCCTTCGGGGCGTCCCACCGAGAATATATCCTGATCAGCTGCCGACCTCGTGACCTGCTGAGGTGGGAGAGTTGGCTCACCCTCCTGGGCGGGACCTCCGGGCCGAGGCATCGAGAAGACGTGCCGGCATCGAGTACAGCGCAACGTAGCCGATGCACCCTTGATGCGATGCACGTCAAGCTTGAATCTCGTGCTACATTGGGGGCACTGGACAATCATCTCAAGAGCCTTGTTGCTCATCTTGCACCACTAGAGAATCAGCTCGTAAATTGCAGGAAGGTATCGGTAACATTCCTTGCAGTCCAGCCCGTAACCGACCACGAAGCCCTTGTCGAGATGCAGGCCCACGTAATCCAGATCGACCTTGACGCTCCGGCGTTCGCCTTTGTCGACAAGAGCGCAGATGCGGAGAGAGCGCGGCCTTCGGCTTAGCAAGTGCTCCCGCAGAAACGTAAGGGTGATCCCGGAATCGACGATGTCCTCGACAATCAGGATATCGCGTCCGGCAAGATTCAACTCCACGTCGTGAGTAAGCCGCACTGTGCCGCTCGATGTCGTTCCGGAACCATAGCTTGCCAGACGGACGAAATCAATCTCCACCGGAATAGTGAGCTGCCGTACGAGATCAGCCAGAAAGATGAATACGCCCTTCAAAATACCCACGATGACTACGTCTCCATCCTGGTAATCCTCAGAAATCTCCCGTGCCAGGCGTTCCACGTGGCGAGCGATTTCGTCTGAGGAAAAGAGGAGACGCTTTTCACACTCACTCATAGGTCCCATCTCCATATGGAATGTCAATCCCGGGACCGCCGGGGTCATCCCGCCTTCTCAGCCGGGCGGTCCAGAACGGCCGCCATGATGCCACGCGAGCGGCTGCACCCTCGAAGGCCGGGGCGGGGTGCTTGTGCACGCGGGCCAACGCTCCGCCCTACAATGATTCTTGGCGATCGATGACGACCGCACCACAAAGACGCTTTGACATCATCTCTAGGCTAGCGTACCTCTGGCGCGCTTGTCAACTTCCCTGAATGATTCGGTTATCCCCAGAGAGTAGTACCTGATCCCCGGCAATTCCACGTTGACACCCTCAGGGTAAGTTGCTACCTTCAGCACGTCTTTTTCTGGCTCAAGAGGGGCGCGTGCATTCACAGGCGGGGAGCATGGTGGTTGTAAGCCAATGAGTGGAAAGAAGCCGTTCAAATCAAAGATCCTAGTAGTCGACGATGAAGAGGGCGCCCGGGATGCGTTGGAGGTTATCCTCGAAGACGAGTTCGATGTGACCAAGGCCGCGAGCGGCACAGCGGCGCTGGACTTGTGCCACCACACCCACTTCGATCTCATCTTCCTGGACGTTTCCATGCCGGAAATTGATGGAATTGAAACACTGAAGAGATTGAAAGCCCTCAGCGAGCGAACGGATGTGGTGATGATTTCCGCCTCGGACAGGGCACAGATGGCGGTCAAGTCTATCAAGCTGGGTGCTTACGACTACATTACGAAACCCTTTGAAGCCGACGACATTCTGTCGGCCGTGGAACGCGTGCTCGAGAAACAGACCCTGGAACGGCAGGTTGATTACCTCCGCCTGGAAATGGCTCATCAGCTTGGGGATCGGCAGATCCTCACGCAAGATCCAGCAATGTTGGGAGTCCTGGACCTCGTCAATAAGGTGGCGACAACGACCAGTTCCGTGCTCATCACGGGGGAGAGCGGCACGGGCAAGGAACTCGTTGCCCGTTCCCTTCATTTCGGCAGTGAGCGAAGGAAGGAGGCCTTCGTCGCCATCAACTGCGCCGCCATCCCGAGTGAACTCATGGAGAGCGAACTCTTCGGCCATGAGCGGGGAGCCTTTACTGGGGCCCACAGCAGGAGCGTCGGCAAGTTCGAGTATGCGAACGGCGGCACCCTTTTTCTCGATGAAATATCGGCACTCCGTCTCGAGTTGCAGGCGAAGCTTCTCCGGGTCATCCAGGAAAGGGAGGTCCAGAGGCTTGGCAGCAACCGAGCCATCAAAGTCGACGTACGTATCGTGGCCGCCACGAACACCAATCTCGAGGAATATATTCAAAGGGGGACGTTTCGGCGGGACCTCTTCTTCCGACTCAACGTAATTCCCATTCGGCTGCCGCCCCTCCGGGAGCGGAGAGGCGACGTCCGACTCCTCGCCCAGCACTTTTTGAGGCGATTCAACCTGCAATTGCGGAGGCAAATGCCGGGCTTTACCTCCCAGGCTGTCGAGGTTCTCGAACGGTACCCCTGGCCGGGTAACGTCCGTGAATTGGAGAACCTGATTGAGCGTCTTGTGGTCTTAGGCCGAGATAATGAACAGATCTCCCACGAAGACTTGCCTCTCGAAATCCTCTTGGATTCGCCCTTCTCAGAACAAGCCTTTCTCCCGGAAAAGGACGGCCTCCTCAAAGCTCGAGACAGTTTCGAGCGCCAGTTTATTCTCAAGGCTCTGAAACGGGCCCAAGGGAATCAGAGCGAGGCCGCACGGATTCTTGGCATTCACCGGAATACGCTTATCCAGAAGATGAAGGCCCTAGATCTCAGAGAAACACCCCCTTCACGAGACCTGTGAGTCGATCTGTCCACCACCTCGCCGGAGGACTCTTTCCGGTGCCGTACCTTTCCCGCTGCAGCCAGTACTTCCGAGTCTTGGGGCGGCAGAAAAACGATGCTTCCTCATATAAGTGCATGACGACTGGCTGCACATGTCTCTGGGCAATGCACATGGATATGTGCAACCCTGGGAAGCTTTGAGCTGCCAGCACTCCGGGGCAGGGACAGGGATCAAGCTCGATGGAGCTGTTATCGCTGTCCATGTGCGGACATATGGCGCACTCAGGAATTGCCAGCGTTTCGCCGCCACCCGAGAGTCCCTTATGAACCCAGCCAGTTGGACGAAAACAGTTGCCACCTGCCATGCCGCGTCTCGTTGGCATCGATCTTGCGATTTCTGTTCACGCGACGTTACTGAGGTCTTATCGATCCTAACATAACTAGGGGAGGAAGATATGAAGAGAATGAAGAGAGTGCTGGTGCAGCTTTTCGTCATCGGAGCTGTAGTTGCCATGTACGTTCTGCCGGTATTGGCGGAAGGGGGCGGGGGGCCGTAGGCGCAGCGTTGTGCGGTTGGTTTGGTGCGAAGCATAGCCTGTGGGGGGCTATGCTTTTTTTTTGCAAACTCCCGGAAAGCTGTTATAGTAAGGCGCCAGAGAAAGGGTGCGTCGGTACGGATACTTGAAGAAAAAGAACTGGACGAGCGCTCATGAAGAAGCCTGTGCTGGTGCTTGTTCTCGGACTGAGCCTCGCCCTTGCTTGCCAGAGTGAATCCCCACAAAGGACCGAACGACCTCAGAGCCAACCTTTAAGAGGCGGCACTTACCGTGCCGCGCTCCCTTGGCAGCCGAGAGCCCTTGATCCTGCATTCTCCACGGATATCTACTCCGTCACCGTCATTCAGCAGGTCTTCGACGGGCTTGTCCAGTTTGACCGGAGCCTGAATGTAGTACCCGCGCTGGCTACCGATTGGCGAGTGTCATCTGACGGCCTGATTTACACTTTCAACCTCAGGCGGGATGTCAAATTCCATAACGGAGATCCGGTGACGGCGAAAGACTTCGTTTATTCATTCACTCGCATCCTGGATCCTACGGAGCGAGCCAGCGTCCGGAGTTTTTTTGAGAAGATAGAGGGCGCTGAGGCCTACGTACGCGGTAAGGCCAAGGGAGTTACCGGTTTAAAGGCCTTAGACCCTTACATCTTGGACATTGTGCTTACGGAGCCGTTTGCGCCATTCCTGTCTGTCCTCGCCATGAAGAGCTCCAAAGTGATGTGCAGGCGGGAAGTCAACCGATGGGGCAAAGATGTTGGCTACCATCCCGTGGGAACGGGTCCTTTCCGTTTAGAGTCGTGGGGCGACAACCAAATCGTGCTCAGTGCAAGTGCTGATTACTTTGAGGGCCCCCCTTACCTAGACAGGGTGATCTACACCATCTACCCCGGCGCCCAGAACGAAAAGATGGCCAAGGATTTCGACGCGGGAATGCTCGAGGAAACTCCAGTGTACGGCACGATGACAGAGCAGCTCGCAGCCAAGTCGAAATCTAATTTGGTCCGAAAGCCCAGTTTAAGCCTGCTTTTCTATGGCATGAATTGTCGCAATGAACCCGTGAGAGACCCGCTGGTGCGGCAGGCCATCAGCTATGCCATTAACAGGCCGCGGATTATTCGCGAGGTTTACAAGGACCGCTTCGTGCTGGCTACCACGACACTGCCGCCGGGGATGCCAGGATATATGCCCGAGCATGCCACCTATGACTACAATCCCAAGAAGGCAAGGGAGCTGCTGGCGAAGGCCCGACAAGAAAACCCCAACAAGAAACTGTCGCTTACCCTCCTTTCAGCCTCTCAGTCAAGTGTGGCTCAGCAGGAATTGGCCATGGTGGGTGCGGATCTGGCTGCCGTGGGCATTGAACTCCAGGTCCAGTACCAGACAGACTGGCCCTCTTTCGAAGCGAGACTAAGCCACCACGGACTTCAAATGTATCGCTACGCCTGGTTTGCCGACATTCCGGACCCGGATAATTTCCTCAACATCCTCTGCGGTTCGGGGTCGCGCTACAACTTCATGAAGTACTCCAACCCTCAAGTTGATCGCCTGCTCTCCCAAGCACTAGCAGAGGCCGACGTACTGAAGCGAGCTACGCTCTACCGGGAAGCGGAGAGAATCATCTTGACGGACGCTCCTATGGTTCCGTTGATGTACTTGACCTTTGAGTCGGCTTTCCAGCCTTACGTAAAGGGCTTAGAGATAAGCTCCCTGGGTCAGCCATATATTCCGTTGAAGAAAATCTGGTTGGATCACCATTAGAGTCCTCGCTTTAGCCTGCTCCTGTGCGCATCAGCGTATCACTATTGGGAGATCCCGTTGTCAGTTCCATTTGGTAAGATAAACGACAGTGAATGGCAAGTGTGGTGCAAGCTGACCGCCAACTGAAAGCTACAGGCAGTCCTGCATGCCCTGGTTTCTGAAACAGATCCGTCTAAAAACCCGCTTTATGGTCGCTACCGGCGCCGTGCTCCTGGTGCTCATGGCTGTCATCATGCTCCTCGTGGGCAGGAGCTTCACCCGGAGCATTCAAGAGGAGGTTCAGGCTCGGGGACTCGCGGTCGCCCACAGTATCGCCGCCGTTTCCACCAATGCG
>JAGFXI010000400.1 GCA_017861095.1 Deltaproteobacteria bacterium
TTTTGTTGTCGCCAGCCACATGATCGCACTCGGGTTATGTGGCAGAGTCAAACTGTATCCGACGCCAAGGACCCTTTAGTCGGCAGTCGGCGTTACGAGATGGATTTCCCTCAAACCGATGCGCCTCCGGTCGGGGGAGGAAGCATGGATTTAAGAACGTCCGCCGTAGTGGTTGCACTCGCCCTGGTGTTCGGCTGCGCGACCTCCGTGCCCGAAAAGCCCTTCTACAACACCCCTGCAGGGAAGCAGTGCGCTGAGCAGTGCCAGAAACAGTACTCGACGTGCATGGAAACGGAGGTCCGGCCCGATTATCTTCTCCTCTCCCCCCGGAAGGAGGCGTGTGAGAAGATGCTCAACGAGTGCTATCGGCGCTGTTTGGAGAAAGACAAATGAGTCGCCCGGCCTGAATGCCCCTCCAACTCACGGTGGGAAACAGTCCCCCGCTCGGGTGCCAGATTTCTTGTACCGATGTCCTGCTTCCCGCCCTCTTCCCCCTTGCACCGCGACGAGCGATGATTATTATTGTCCTACCGGTCAACTAGGAATGGGAGGAAAGAAGTATGGCTTACTCAGAAGTAGTTATGGACCACTTCAAGAACCCGCGTAATGTCGGAGAGATGAAGGACGCTGACGGCGTCGGCGAGGTGGGTAATCCCATATGCGGCGACATGATGAGCATTTACATCAAGGTGAAGGACGACCGCATCGACGACATCAAGTTCCTCACCTTCGGATGCGGCGCGGCCATCGCGGTATCCAGCATGGTCACGGAGATGGCCAAGGGAAAGTCGCTGGAAGACGCGAGAAAGATCACCAATAAATCCGTTGCCCAGGCCCTCGCGGGGCTGCCGACGAACAAGCTCCACTGCAGCAACCTGGGAGCCGACGCCCTCCATGCCGCAATCCAGAATTACCTGGATCGGAAAGCAGGCAAGGCGGACAAGGAGATCAAGAGGAAAGACCCACACCAGCACACCCATGGCGACAAGTGCTACTGCCCTTATTGCGATGTGGAAGTGGAAGAGGCGTCTCCGGTATGTGTCAACTGTGGGCGCGAGCTGGAAGCGACTCACTAGGGAGGCTTTGCCGTGAAGGTCATCAATCTCGACTATCTCGCCTCGAATCCTCTATTGCCCCACGTCCAAGAGGCGATGATCGAGGCAATCAGAAAAAATTACGGGAATCCATCGAGCCAGCATCAGATCGGCGACAAGGCGGCCACAGCCCTGGCGAAGGCGCGGGAACAGGTGGCCCGGTTGATCAACGCGCCGTCGGAGAAGGAGGTGGTCTTCACCTCCGGCGGGACCGAGTCCGTGAACCATGCGGTCAAGGGCGTCGCCTTTGCCAATGCCGACAAGGGCAAGCATATCGTCACCTCGAACATCGAGCACAACGCCGTGCTCCGGAGCCTGCGCGCCCTGAAGATGATGGACTACAAGGTAACCTCGGTCCCGGTGGACTCGTATGGTCGGGTTAACCCGGATGATGTGGCGAAGGCCATCAAGGATGACACCATTCTCGTGACCATCATGCACAGCAACAACGAGATCGGTACCATCCAACCCTTAGCGGAGATCGCCAGGGTCACCCGGGAACGGAAGGTCATCTTTCACTGCGACGCCGTTGACTCGGTGGGCGTGGTTCCCTTTGACGTGCAGAAGCTCGGGGTGGACCTCCTCAGCTTCGCGGCCAACCAGTTTTATGGACCCTCGGGGGTGGGCGGTCTCTACATCAGACGCGGTACGCGCATCTGGCCTCTTATTGACGGCGGGGTGCAGGAAAACAACAAGCGGGCCGGAACCGAAAACCTCATCGGCATCATCGGCATGGGGGTGGCGGCCGAGCTCGCCGTCCGTGACATGGACGCCCGGCTCCTCTACGCCAGGGAGCTAAAGGAACGGTTGATTCGCGGTCTCCGGGCGCGGATCGACGATATCTTCATCAACGGTCATCCGGAATTCTCGCTCCCCAACCTGGTCTCCGTATCCATCCGGTATATCGAGGGCGAAGGTGTCGTCCTCATGCTGGACGAGGAAGGCATCGCCGTATCTACCAGGTCTGCCTGCGCCGCCGGCGCACTTCAGGCCTCCCACGTGCTCCTTTCGATCGGCCGCGATTTTGCCGATGCTCAGGGCACCATGGTGCTCACCTTCGGAATCACTACCACTGAAGAGGATGTCGACCGGTTTATGGACGTGCTCGGGCGCGTGGTGCAGACCCTGAGAGGTATGTCGCCCCTTTATGCCAAGGCGAAACAGGCCGCAGCTTCCTCGGCGAGATTGGCGGCGGCAGAGGGCGGCATTAGGTAGCTAGTGTCGTTACCAGCTCGCAGTAGAGTTCTGCCGCGGCCTTCACCTGCTGGAACGAAACCGATTCGTCCGGCGCATGCGCCTTGTCGAGGCTGCCCGGGCCCAGGAGAAGGGGTTTGACGCCGGAGGCCCACAGAAGGTTGGCGTCGGAGTGGCTGCAAAAGGGCTCGGGCTCCCACGGCAGCGATTTCTTTTGGTAAAGATCGTGGAGCGCTTCAACAACCGGCGCCTTATCCGGGAGCTCATATCCCGTGTGGATGTTGGTGAAGCGAATAGTAGCCTCCAATTGGGGATTCTCTTTCCGGGCGTGGCTCAGAATCCCCTCCAGGTGCTGGGTGATGTCGCCGATGGGGACCCTCGGCGGCAAGTGGATATCGATCCAGGCCTCACACCAGTCGGGCACCACGAAGCCGGCCCGGGTGCTGAGGAGATCGCGAATATTGTACACCGCCTCGGGATGCTCCTTTTCCAGATACCG
>JAGFXI010000081.1 GCA_017861095.1 Deltaproteobacteria bacterium
GGGTTCTTCTCCTCATCAATTTCGCCCACGGCGACATCTTCATGGTGGGGGCCTACATCGGCTACTTCATCGCCACCTTCCTCATGAGCGCAACCCTCACGGGGATGTCGTTCATCCTCCCGGGCTGGGCGGTGCTCGTGATCACAGTAATTTTTACCATGGCGCTAACCGCCCTTGTGGGTGTCGGTCTGGAGCGGATCGCCTATCGGCCGCTCCGGCGGAAGGGCGCGAACCGGCTCTACGTGGTGATCACCGCGCTCATGGCGGGACTGATTCTGGAGAACGGCAACCTGGCCATGCTGGGGGCAAGCCGCCGTCATTTCCCCGAACTCCTCACCACCACCGTCTACCACATGGGCGGTGTTGCCGTTACCAATGTTAAGGTGATGGTGATCGTCACCTGTATCCTCGTCTTTGCCTTTCTGGAAGCGATCGTCCGCAAGACCAAGATCGGCATGGCCATGCGTGCCATCTCCTGGGACCGGATGGCGGTGCCGCTCATGGGTATTCCGGTGGACAGGATTATCGTCTTCACCTTTGTCCTGGGCTCTTCGATGGCGGCCCTGGCGGGGATCCTGTTCGCCTTGGCCTATCCGGTGCTCGAACCTTACATGGGGGCCCTTGTCGGCTGGAAGGCCTTCATTGCCGCGGTGGTGGGAGGCATCGGTTCCATTCCCGGCGCCTTGGTCGGGGGATTCATCCTCGGTTTCACCGAGATCTTTGTCGCCGCCGTCTTTCCCTCCACCCTGCGGGATCTCATCGCCTTCAGCCTCCTTCTTGTCCTCCTGAGCTTCAAGCCGACAGGCATCTTCGGCATGGTACGGACCGCCAAGCTGTAAAGGAAGGGCATGATGCGCAGGTCAGAGAGCACCGGGCACTGGTTCCCTCGGCGGAAAAGGGGATGACCGCAAGAGGGAAGCTCTCGTGACCGGCCGAACCGCCGAGCCAAAGAACAAGCGTCCATGAAACAGTATACCCTCGCAGTCGCAACCCTCGTCTTTCTGGTCCTCACAACCGGGGCGACGGCCTTCGGCCTGCTCGACGCCTACTATCAGCTCGTGTTGATGTTCATTGGCGTGAACATCATCCTCAGCGCTAGCCTCAACCTCATCAACGGTTACATGGGGGAGTTTTCCTGCGGTCATGCCGGATTCATGGCGGTGGGGGCCTACGTCTCATCGGTGCTCTCCGTGTGGCTTTTTACCAGGGACGGAAAGCTGGGGGCCGCTCTTCTCTCGCCCGAGCTGGCCGTGTACCTCTTCCCGGCGATCCTTCTGGCCGGCACCGTTGCCGCAGCCTTAGCCGGTCTCCTGGTGGCCATTCCCTCCTTCCGTACCCGGGGGGACTACCTGGCCATCATCACCCTGGCGGTCAACTACATCGTGAAGAGCATCATCGAAAACACCGAGGCCGTCGGCGGCGCCCGGGGCTTCATGGGCATGAAGAAGGTGGTGGACGCCATGACGGAGGTGGCGGACCTCCCCTGGATGATGATCTGGGTCATGATCGGCACGGTGTTCACGCTGCTGGTGATCCGCCGTTTCGTCTCCTCGACCTACGGCAAGGGGATCGTCGCCATCCGAGACGATGAGATCGCCGCCGAACTCATGAGCGTTAACACCAGGCGCCTGAAGATGGTCGCCTTCATGCTCTCCTCGGGTCTCGCGGGCCTGGCGGGGGGGCTCTTCGCCCATATCCTGGGCTACATCAACCCGGGCTCCTTCACCATCATGAAGTCCACCGAGTGTCTCGTGATGGTCTACCTCGGGGGAATGGGGTCGCTCAGCGGTTCCGTCTTAAGCGCTGTTGGTTTCACCTTGCTCCTGGAGCTCCTCAGACCCCTCGAGCTCATCAAGTGGGTGGTGGTGCCCTTCATGCTCATACTGCTCATGCTCTTTCGCCCTGAGGGGCTTATGGGGTCCCGGGAGCTCTCCGATCTCTTTCCGCGATTGCGAGCCTACCACCGGACGGGCAGGGAGTAAGAGATGTCGCTCTTCCAGATTCAGGGGCTCACCCATTACTTCGGCGGACTGCGGGCCGTCCACAATTTCAATGTCACCCTTGAGGGTGGTGAGCTCATGGGGCTCATCGGCCCTAACGGCGCCGGGAAGACCACCGTGTTCAACCTGGTGTGTGGGGTCTACCGCCCCACGCAGGGAGATATCCGGCTGAACGGAACCAGTCTCCCGGGGCGTTATCCTCACCAGGTGAGCTCCCTCGGCATCGCGAGGACGTTTCAGAATATCCGCCTCTGGGCCGAGATGACGGTGCTGGAGAACCTCAACGTGGCCCAGCACTGCCACCTGGGCTACGGGCTAGCCGATCTCTTCATCAAGACCAAGACCTTCAGGCAGCGAGAGGGGGAGATCTACCGGGTATCCCGAGAGATGCTCGAGGTGCTCGAGCTGAAGGATGTGGCCCATGAGGTGCCGAAGAACCTGCCCTACGGCATCCAGCGCCGGGTGGAGATCGGCAGGGCCCTCACCATGAAGCCGAAGCTCCTCCTTCTGGACGAGCCCGCCGCCGGGCTGAACTCGGCTGAGGTGGTGGGACTGATGCGGCTAATCCAGTGGATTCAGGAGGAATTTCATCTCACCGTCTGGCTCATTGAGCACCAGATGAAGGTGGTGATGAACATCTGTACCTGGATACAGGTACTCGACTTCGGTGCCACCATCGCCGAAGGAACCCCGGACGACATCAGGCAGAACAAAAGGGTCATCGACGCGTACCTGGGGGAAGAGGTGCACTAGTGCTCCTACAGGTTGAGGATCTCCGAGCGGCCTACGGGAGTGTACAGGCCCTGCACGGCGTGAGCTTCCATGTCGAGGAGGGAGAGATCGTCGCTCTCATCGGTGCCAACGGCGCCGGAAAGTCCACCACCCTTATGACCATTCACCGCCTCCCGCCCCCTGAGGCGCCGGTGGTGAAATCCGGTCGTATTCTCTACCGGGGCGAGGATCTCCTCAAATACGAGCCCCACCAACTGGTCGACCGGTTCGCCATGGCCATGGTCCCCGAGGGTCGACGGATCTTCGGTAACCTCACGGTGCAAGAGAATCTGGAGCTGGCCACCTATACCCGCAAGAAGAGCGACGAGATTAGGGAGGACCTCGAGAGGCTCTACACCCTGTTCCCTCGCCTCGAGGAGCGCAAGCACCAGCGCGGGAGCACCCTGAGCGGCGGTGAACAGCAGATGCTCGCTGTGGGCCGCGCCCTCATGACCGGGGCTACGTTCATCCTGCTGGATGAGCCCTCCATGGGCCTTGCCCCCCTTCTCATGCAGGAGCTCTTTCGTGTTCTCAAACAGCTCAATGAGAACGGGACAACGATCCTGGTAGTCGAGCAGAACGCCCGGCTCGCCCTGAAATATGCCCATCGTGCCTACGTGATGGAGACCGGTCGCGTTGTCATGGAAGGAACGGCGGCGGAGGTTTTGAACGATGCCCAGGTGATTAAGGCATATCTTGGAGGCTGATGGGGGTAGAAACCGTCTGACGCAGATGGTGCTCACCCCTGGCACTCCAAGGACTTCGCTGGCGGTTAACGAGGCAACTACAGACACAGTGGAGGGACGATGATGGTCAAGAAGCTCGTTGTTACCGTGTTGGTGTTGTCCCTGGTGGCATGCGCTGCTCCCCAGACGAAGCAAGAAACGGGCACGTATGTTGGAGCGGGTGTCGGCGCCGCGACAGGTGCCCTGGTTGGACATGCCATCAGCAAAAATCATCACGGAGTCTGGTGGGGTGCTGCTGCCGGGGCGCTGTTAGGGGGTATTGCCGGCAACATGATCGGCGCCTACATGGACCGGCTCGAGGCGGACATGCGTGCCGCCACCGCGGGTAGCGGGGCAGCCATTGCGAGGGTGCAGCAGGCAGAGACCGATATCCTGACAACGACCATCAAATCGGATCTCTTTTTTGACACCGGGTCGGCGGTTATCAAGCCCGGAGCGTATGCCGAGTTGGATAAGATTGCCGGCGTTCTCAACAAGTATCCGCAGACCATGGTCCGGGTCGAGGGGCATACCGACGATGTCGGTGCCGAGGATGCTAATATGCGGCTCTCCCTGGCGCGAGCCGATGTGGTCAAGAACGTCTTTGTTCAGCGAGGTGTCAACCCGACGCGGATTCAAACCCTCGGCTTCGGCGAGTCGCAGCCGATTTCGTCAAACAGAGCACAGAACAGGAGGGTGGTAATCACCCTTATTCCCATACAGCAAGGATGACGGCTTCGCAAAAAATCCATCTGTCCCGCGAGGCGCGGGATTGCGCTTCATCTTTCGTCATTGCGGCGTACTTCTCTGTAGGCCTCATTCCTCAAGATTCGCGCGCCTTGTCCCGCCGGCGGGAGAGCTTTTTACTGTGCCGTCTACCTTGGCGACTTCTTACGAAGTCATCAAGGATAAGGATGTAGGGTGGGCATTGCCCACCGAGAAAGAACCCTTTCATTCGGTAGTCGATCCCCAGCCTGAAAAGCTAATCAGCGCGATGAGCTGCCGCCCATCCGGGGCGGCACTTCGCCCGATTCCGCCCACAGACACCTAGAACGTGAAGAATACCTTCTGGAGCACCTTCGGGGTGTAGCCTGCCATATCCAGGTACATGGTGATTCCGCCCATGAAGAAGGGCCATCCCGCCCCCATGATCATGGCGAGGTCTATATCCCTGGTATCCGTCACCACGCCCTCCTGGAGGACGAGGTCGATCTCCTTGGTGAGATTGGTGAGCACCCGCTCGACGATCTCCTCGCGGCGAAACTCCCGCTCACCCCGCTTCTGCCAGAGGGACTTCACCTCGGGATCCACGCGGCGATCGGGGGCCTCGCCGATGTAAATCGCTGCCTTCTTCGCCTGAGCGAGACGCTGGAGATTGGCGCTCATGGGAAAGCGCTGAGGACCGAAGGCGTGGTTGAGGGTCTCGAGCACATGGAACGCGACCGCCGGGCCGACGAGCCCGAGGAGATCGAAGGGCGCCATGGGGAGACCAAGGCCGAGGAGGGCGTCGTCCACCGCCTGGAAGTCGGCCCCCTCATCCACGAGCTCCAAGCAGTCCACCATCATCTTAGTGAGGATGCGGTTGACCAGGAAGGCCGGGGCGTCCTTGACCAGGATGGCCGTTTTGTTGAGGGTCCTGGCGATGGAGAAGGCGGTTGACAGGGTGGGGGCGTTCGTCTTCTCGCCCCGGATGATCTCCACCAGGGGCAGGACCGCCACCGGGTTGAAGAAGTGGAACCCGACCACCCGCTCCGGGTGCCTGAGCCGAGAGGCCATCTCGGTGAGGGAGAGACTCGAGGTGTTGGAGGCGAGGATGCAGGTCTCAGGGACCACCCCTTCCGCCTCGGCGAACACCTGCTGCTTCACGGCCATCTCTTCGAAGACCGCCTCGATGACGAAGTCGCAGTCGGCGAAGTCGGCCCAGTTCAAGGTGCCGCGGACCAGAGAACCGAGGTAACGCGCCTTCGGCTCGAGGAGCTTCCCCTTCTCAACCTGCTTCCCGAGCTCGGCCCGGATGTAGCCGAGGCCCTTGTCGACGAACTCCTGCTTGATGTCCTTCATGACCACGGGGACCCCGAGGCGCTGGAGGAAGAGGAGGGCAAGCTGGGAGGCCATGAGGCCGGCGCCGATGAGCCCCACCTTGCTCACCTTTTGCGGGCTCACGTCCGGAACACCCGCCGGGCGCTTGGCCCGCCGTTGGGTCAGGTCGAAGGAGTAAATGGAGGCCTTGCACTGGCGACTCTTGATGAGATCTCCGAGAGCGCGATCCTCCTCGACGAAGCTGCGGTCCACATCCCAGGTAAAGGTCCCCTCGACGAGTTCCAGGGCGCGATAGGGTGCAATGGCAGCGCCGTGAACCCTGCTGTCCACAAAGGCCTTCGCCTTGCCGACGAGCTGCTTAAGGCCGCTGGTATCAACCGGGGCCCTCTCCACCTTTTCTGTCCCGGCGATGATCGCTTCCAGGAACCGCAGAGAGTCATCCAGGAATTCCGCGGTGTCGAAGAGGCGGTCGGCAAGACCCATCTCGAAGGCCCTTGGCCCATTGATCATGCGGTTTTGGTTCAGGGGGTTGAAGATGATGAGCTCCAGCGCCTTTTCCGGCCCGACGAGGCGAGGGGTGAGAGTGCAGCCGCCCCAACCGGGAACGAGGCCGAGGAAGCACTCGGGAAAGGCGATAGGGAAGGCGCCCTTGGAGACCGTCCGGTAGGTGCAGTAAAGGGTGATCTCGAGCCCGCCGCCGAGGGCGGCGCCGTTGATGGCGGCGACGCTCGAAAAGGGGAGCCCCATGATACGCTTGAAGGTTGCGTGGCCGAAGCGGCCGATGTCTCGCCCCTGTTCGAAGGTGTTGATGTAGGGGATCTCGGTGAGGTCAGCCCCGGCGGCAAAGATGTAAGGTTTTCCGGTGAGGAGCAACCCCTTTACTTCCGGCTCCCTGACGATCACATCGAGGGCCTGGTTCAGGGAGGTGAGGGCCTCTTCGTCAAAGGTGTTGGGCTTCTTGTAGTCTTCGCCGTTATCCATGGTGAGGAGGGCAATCTTGCCCACCCTCGACTGGTAAACCTGTGGATAGAATCTGGTGATGAGCTTCCCCATGGTCTCTCCTCACTCTGGGAGCGCCCGGCGGCGCCATTAATTGGGTTCACGGTGGATGGGACAACAGCAGCGAGGTCCTACCGCCTTCGGGGCCTGGGCCTCGGTCCTTACGGCCTCCCGCCGTTACCGTGGAGGTTCTCCCAGACGACCGCGCCGCCCTGTCCGAGGCCGACGCACATAGTGGTGAGCCCGTATGTCACCTCCGGCTGCTCGGCAAACTCGTGCATGAGATGGATCATGAGCCGCGGGCCGGAGGAGGCCAAGGGATGACCGAAGGCGATGGCCCCGCCCCAGGGGTTGAGTCGCGGATCGTCCGGGCACTTGAGCTTGAACTCCTTCATGAAGGCGATGCACTGGACGGCAAAGGCCTCGTTCAGCTCGATGAGACCGAGATCCTTCATGGTGAGGCCGGCGATCTTCAGAACCTTGTGGGTGGCGGGAATCGGGCCGAGCCCCATAACTTCCGGCCGGACCCCGGCATAGGTGTAAGCAACGAGCCGCATCTTCGGCCGGATGCCCAGCGCTTTCGCCTTGTCCTCGGCCATGAGGAGCACCCCGCAGGCCCCATCGTTGAGACCGGAGGAGTTTCCGGCAGTCACCTTGCCCAGGGGACGGAAGGGCGTACGGAGCTCGCTGAGACCCTCCATGGTGGTGTCGGGCCGTGGCTGCTGGTCTCGGTCGGCGACAACCCAACCCTCGCGGGTGTACACGGTCATGGGGGCGATCATCTTGCCGATCTTTCCCTCCTGGTAGGCCTTCGCCGTTTTGAGCTGGGAGATCATGGAGTACTCATCAGCGAGCTCCTTGGTGATATCGGGGTAGAGGTCGTGGAGATTTTCGGCGGTCCTCCCCATGACGAGGGCGTCCTCGGATACCAACCGGTCCACGAGGAACCTTGGGTTGGGATCGGCGGTTGCCGCCATGGGGTGGTGGCCCATGTGCTCCACGCCGCCGGCGATGGCGATGTCGCAGGCGCCAAGGGCGATCTCGGAGGCGGCCGTGGTCACGGCGGTCAT
>JAGFXI010000082.1 GCA_017861095.1 Deltaproteobacteria bacterium
TTCCGCCGGGTGGATGTGGATGTCAAGACCGGTAAGGTGATGGGACTGTTCTAGGAAGCTCCCCCTGCGGTCTCTCCGGATCCCAGGTGAACAGGATTCGATACGAGATACCGGCCATTCGGGGGACAGACTGTTGGCAGGCAGGGTTAAGCCGCCCTGCCTTGCCTGTTTTTGGAGGAGGAAAGCATGCCTGCGAAACTCATCAAGGGCGCGGATGTCGCCAAAGAGATCCGCGAGGAGATCAAGAAAGAAGTCGACTACATCAAGGAAAAACACGGGGTTATTCCCGGGCTGGTCACGATTCTGGTCGGCGAGGACCCTGCCTCCCAGAGCTATGTTCGCGCTAAACAGAAGACCTCCCACGAACTGGGGTTCTACTCGATTCAGGACACTCAACCGGCAACTATCAGCGAAGCACCTCTCCTTGCCCTCATCGACAAGTACAACAAGGACCCCAAGATCCATGGGATCCTGGTCCAGCTCCCTTTGCCCAAAGGGATCAACGAACAGAAGATCCTGCTCGCCATCGATCCGGACAAGGATGTGGACGGATTCCACCCCACTAACGTGGGAAAACTCCTTATTGGAAATCCTTACTACAGACCCTGCACCCCCTTCGGCATCCAGGAGTTGATTATCCGTTCCGGCGCTCGCATTGAGGGGGCCGAGGTCGTGGTGGTGGGTCGTTCAAACATTGTCGGAAAACCGATCGCCGCCATGCTGATGCAGAAGGCCCCCGGTGCGAACGCCACAGTGACCGTGGTGCATACCCGCACTCGGGACGTGGCTTTTCATACCAAACGTGCCGATATCCTGATCGTCGCCGCCGGCGTCTGCGAATATGTCAAGGGCGACATGATCAAGCCCGGTGCCGTGGTCATCGATGTAGGTGTCAATGAGGTGGGCCAGACGGCGGACGGGAAACGAATTCTCAAGGGGGACGTGAAATTCGACGAAGCCTTGGAAGTGGCCTCGGCAATCACCCCGGTGCCGGGGGGTGTCGGCCCCATGACCATCACCATGCTCATGAAGAACACGCTCCAGGCCGCAAAGGTCCACCACAAACTCTGAACCGACTGTAGCGACGCGGTGAGTTGACGTTAAGGATGGGGCGTCACGATGGCGATGACGCCCCATCCTTTCCCCGCCTGGTCCTGAGGGAATCCTGAGATCGACCCGGGGGACCCCGTCGCGATCGAGGCAGGATCCTTGAGCTTCGGCTCTTCTCGGCCAGCCCCGCCGAGGTTTCTCCTTGACAGGGGATGCTGAATTCTCTATACATAGAGCCGGGCGAGACAAGCACAAAGAATCACAAGATTAGTCTCTTTCATCAACGCTGTTTCCAAGCCTCGACCGCGTCCAGGTGAGCCCGGGCTGGTCGCAAAGTATTCGTCAGGGTCCTCGTTCTCGTAAGAGTTTCTTGCAAGGGTCGGGCAAAGGGCAGTGATCTGTCATGCGTCCTTCGTCTCCGAGAGAGTACTCCACGGCGTGCCGCACTTTATTTCTCAAACTATCCGGGTTATAATCCACAGGCTCGCACTAGGAATGACCATCCTGTTTGATAAAGCAGGTTCACCTTGAGGGCTTGAGATTGGCCGCCACGGCGAAGGGCTTACTCTCGTCGACCGGGGCATTTCCTCCCCTATTCGACATGATCGATCCTGTTCCGCGGTAACGTCAGGTGGTTGGTGTTAAGGCAGGGGGGACCGTTCAGCAACCCTGCAGCAACAGGTGTTTTCGTGGCTACGAGCTGGTGGCAGCGGTGAGCCTATCTAGCATCATGAACATGAACGAGATGGAGTTGCGAGCGGGCGGGTAACGGCATATCTTGCCCGGAACTTTTGGCGCCTTCCGTGTCCGAATCGAAATTCGGAGTGGAACCATACCGAATACGGTACGGCGGGCCGCGTTTGAGTCCGAGGCGAACGAGGGTTGAGGTCATGGCATCCAAGTCCGGCAAGTCGAGTGTTGGGGCGGTCATGGTGGTCGGCGGCGGCATCGCTGGCATCCAGGCGGCTCTCGATCTGGCTAACTCTGGTTACTTTGTCCACTTGGTGGAGAAGTCCCCTGCCATCGGCGGGATCATGGCCCAGCTGGACAAGACCTTTCCCACCAACGACTGTTCTATGTGCATCATATCCCCGAAGTTGGTGGAGTGTGGTCAGCACCCCAACATCAATCTCCTCACCTGTGCTGAACTGGAAGGGGTGACAGGTGAGGAGGGCCGCCTGCAGGCAACAGTCCACAAGCGATCCAGATACATAAGGTTGGACAAGTGCACAGGCTGTGGGGATTGTGCTCAGGTTTGCCCGGTGACCATGCCAAGCGAGTTCGACCGGGCTCTTGGCCCGAGAAAGGCGACGTACAAACCCTATGCTCAGGCTATCCCGGGTGGCTATGTCATTGACAAGCGAGATAAGTCGCCTTGTACCAACGCCTGCCCCAACAACGTGAATGCCCATGCCTATGTGGCGTTGATCGCCCAGGGGAGATACCAAGAAGCTATGGAGGTTATCCTCCGGACCTTGCCCTTTCCCGGAGTGATCGGGCGCATATGCCCCCATCCCTGCGAGAACTCATGCCGCCGAGGCCAGGTTGATGCGCCCGTCTCCATTTGCGCCTTGAAGCGCTTCGTGGCCGATAGGGTGGATATTGAAAGTCTGCCGGTCCCCGAAATCGCGAAGCGCGAGGAAGAGGTAGCCATCATCGGTTCAGGTCCCGCAGGGCTTACGGCTGCTTACTTTCTTGCCCTGGAAGGATATCAGGTGACGGTATATGAGGCCCTTCCGGTCGCTGGCGGCATGCTGCGGGTCGGCATCCCCGACTACCGGCTACCACCCGATGTTCTGGAGAAAGAAATCCGGGCCATTACTCGCCTCGGCGTGGAGATCAAGCTCAACACGGCCTTGGGGCGAGACATCTCCGTTGATGGACTCTTTGCGCAGGGCTACCGGGCGGTCTATCTGGCTATCGGCGCGCACCAGAATCTGCGGCTCAACATTCCGGGTGAAGACGCCGAGGGGGTGCTTCCCGGCGTCGAGTTTCTGCGCCGAAGCAACCTGGGTGAGATCGCTAAGCTGGATGGAAGGGTTGTAGTATTAGGTGGCGGTGACGTAGCCATTGATGCGGCCCGAGCCGCTTTGCGCTTGGGGTCCGACAAGGTCACCATTCTCTATCGCCGGACCCGTGCTGAAATGCCGGCCCGGGAAACCGAGGTGGAGGACGCCCTTGCCGAGGGGGTCGAGATTGAATACCTCACTGCGCCCCAACAGGTTCTGACGAAGGAAAACAAGGTTATCGCCATCCAGTGTATCAAGATGGAACTTGGCGAGCCGGACTCTTCCGGCCGTAGACGCCCCGTACCCGTCCCGGGAAGCGAGTTCATCGTCGAGGCCGATTGGGTGATCCCCGCGATCGGCCAGACCCCGGACTCCGCTTTCCTGGCGGGCGATGCTGGGGTGGAAGTGAGCAGATGGGGAACCATTCAGGCCGATCCTGTGACTTTTGCCACGAACATCAAGGGGGTCTTTGCTGGAGGCGATGCTCAGAGCGGTCCGTGGATCGCCATCGGTGCCGTGGCACATGGGAGCGAGGCCGCCATTTCTATCTCCCGGTACCTTAGGGGAGAGGAGATACGAGCGGGGCGGGAGCCTCGGGAAGTTCCCCAGGTGAATTTTGTGCCGATCCCTGAAGAGCTCGAGAAGCGACCTCGCGTTCACATGCCTACGGTCGCCATGGCACAAAGGAAGACCAGCTTCGCTGAGGTGGAGCTGGGCCTCACGGAAGAGCAAGCGAAGGCCGAGGCCCTCCGATGTCTCAACTGCATGTCGTGTTGCGAGTGCCTGCAGTGCGTTGCTGCTTGCAAGGCGGAAGCCGTGGATCACGCCATGAAAGAGGAGACGGTTACTCTGGATGTGGGCTCGGTTATTCTCGCCTCCGGCGCTGAGACCTTTGATCCATCGGTCATCGATACCTACCTCTACGGCGAACATCCCAACGTGGTAACGAGCCTAGAGTTCGAACGGATCCTCAGTGCCTCCGGACCGAACCAGGGTCATCTGGTGCGGCCGTCCGACCGGAAAGAGCCCCACAGGATCGCCTGGCTCCAGTGCGTCGGCTCTCGGGACGTGCACCGCTGTGCCAACAGCTACTGCTCGGCGGTCTGTTGCATGTATGCGATCAAAGAGGCGATCGTCGCCAAGGAGCATCTCGCGCACCCCCTAGATGCGGCCATCTTTTTCATGGATATGCGCACCTACGGGAAGGACTTTGAACGATATTACAATCGAGCCCGCGAGGAATACGGCGTTCGGTTCATCCGCTCCCGCATCCACACTATTGATCCCGGGAATAATGGCAACCTGCTCATCTCCTTTGCTGACGAAGACGGCACCCAGAAGCAGGAAGAATTCGATATGATGGTGCTGTCCGTCGGGTTGCAGCCATCAAAGGATTCAGTCGCCCTGGCTGAACGGCTGGGCATTGAGCTGAACCACTACCACTTTGCTGAGACGACAAGCTTCGACCCCGTGAAAACCTCCCGGTCGGGGATTTTCGTCGGCGGCGCGTTCCGGGATTGCAAGGACATTCCTATCTCGGTCATGGAGGCAAGCGCCGCCGCCGCCGCCGCTGCGATCCCCCTTACGGATAGCCGTTTCACCCTGACCAAGACCAAAGAACTCCCACCTGAGCGCTCGGTGGCTGGGGAGTCGCCTCGCGTAGGGGTCTTTGTTTGCAACTGCGGGATCAACATCGGGGGAGTAGCGGACGTGCCGGCTGTCGCCGAGTATGCGAAGACGCTTCCTCATGTGGTCTACGTCTCTGACAACCTGTTCACCTGTTCTCAAGACACCCAGGAAAAGATCCGGGAGGCGATCAAAGAAAACAAGCTTAACCGGGTGGTTGTAGCCGCGTGCTCGCCGCGGACCCACGAACCTCTCTTCCAGGAGACCCTTCGGGAAGTGGGGCTGAACCCGTTTCTCTTTGAGATGGCCAATATTCGGGATCAGAACACCTGGGTCCACCAGCAAGACAAGAATGCCGCTACGAACAAGGCGAAAGATTTGGTGCGGATGGCAGTGGCGAGGGCGTCGCTCCTCGACCCACTCCAGCAGGTTAGCCTTGGACTGATCAAGACCGCCCTGGTCATCGGGGGTGGAGTTGCCGGCATGGTAGGGGCCCTGACTCTGGCCGATCAGGGCTTTCCGGTGCACCTCGTCGAGAAAACCGACATGCTCGGGGGGAATGCCCTGAACCTCCGGGTGACCTGGAAAGGCGAGGATGTTGGCGCCTATGTGCAGCAGTTGGTGCGGCGCGTGCGAGGGCATGGCAACATCACGGTCCATTTCAACACCACCGTGGAGGGCAGTACAGGCTTTGTTGGGAACTTCGAGACCGTGTTGGTGAGTCTCAAGGAACCGGGGCGAAAGCAGACCATCCAGCATGGCGTCACGATAGTGGCTACCGGTGGCCGGGAGCTGCGACCCGCCGAGTACCGTTACGGTGAGGATGCCCATGTGCTGACCCATCTGGAGCTGGATGCCCGCTTTAAGGCCGATGAAGACGGCCTCCGGAAGTTGGGAAGTGCGGTTTTCATTCAGTGTGTCGGATCGAGGGAACCGGAGCGACCATACTGCAGCAAGGTCTGTTGCACCCACTCGGTCGAGAGCGCTCTTAAGCTCAAAGAGCTCAACCCTGAGATGGATGTGTATGTTCTTTATCGCGACATGCGTACCTATGGATTCCGTGAGGACCTCTACAAGGAGGCCCGTCAGAAGGGGGTGCTCTTCATCCGCTACACCTTGGCGCGGAAACCCCAGGTGAGCACGGACGATGGTCGACTGCGAGTCCTGGTCCACGAGCCCATCCTGGGTCGGGAACTTGTCATCCCCGCTGACTTGCTGGTCTTGGCCTCCGCGATCCTGCCCAACGAGGGGAAAGAGGTAGCAGAGGCCTTCAAGGTTTCCCAGAATGCGGACGGCTTCTTCATGGAAGCCCATGCCAAACTGCGGCCCGTGGATTTCAGCAGTGACGGGCTCTTCCTTTGCGGCCTGGCCCACTACCCCAAACCCCTCGATGAGGCGATCACCCAGGCTCAGGCTGCTGCGGCCCGAGCTGCGACCATACTTGCCAAGGAGACGATTACCCTTGGTGCGGTGAAAGCCGTCGTGGATCCGGAAAAGTGCGCCGTCTGCCTCACCTGCGTCCGAACCTGCCCCTACAACGTGCCCTACATCGGTGAGGAGGGGGCCGCGGTCATCGATCCTGCGGGTTGTCACGGCTGCGGGGCCTGTGTGGCCGAGTGCCCGGGCAAGGCGATCAGCCTACAGCACTTTACCGACACCCAGTTGATTGCCAAGGCAGATGCGCTGCTTCTGAGCAAGGTCAAAGGGTCCGGGTAACGGTGGACCAGGCCTGTTTTCAGAAAGCGCCGCTTGGTCCTTTGCCAGGATGAGCGGGGGATGAGACAGGCGATGGACGCGAATCCTTTATGAGAGACCGTGACACGGGAGATGGTGATGGAGAACTTTGAGCCGCAGATCCTGGCATTTTGCTGCATGTACTGAGCTTACACCGCGGCGGACCTGGCAGGTTCCATGCGTCTGAGCTATCCGAGCAATGTCAAGATCATCAATGTGCCTTGCACTGGGAGGGTAGACATCCTCCACCTCCTCAAGGCGATCGAGGACGGCGCCGACGGGGTGTATGTGGCCGGGTGCCTGGAAGGGGATTGCCACTATCTCACCGGGAATCTCAAGGCAAAGAAGCGGGTCGCCTACGTGAAGAAGCTCTTGGTCGATCTAGGGCTGGAGCCGGAGCGGATTGAGATGTACAACCTGAGCGCCGCCCAGGGAACTCGTTTCGCTGAGATTGCCAGGGAATTCACGGCACGCATTCGAGATCTCGGCCCTAGCCCCGTTCGGACGGGGAAAAAAGTTGGAGTAATGGCCGCCTGACAGCCGATCGGCGAGGGCGGCAGAGCGATTAGAGGAGCAAGCACGATCCACGCTGCCGACCACCCGTTCTTACGGGGCGGCCGGCCAGGAGGGGCAATCGATGGTTGTGGCGGAACGGAAACCTATAGAAGAAATTCTCGCCATGGTGGCGGATTTCAACAACATCCTGCTCACCGGCTGCAAGGGCTGTGTCACTGTGTGTAACGCCGGAGGTCAGAAGGAGGTGGGAATCCTCGCCTCGGCCCTGAAAATAGCCCGCAAGAAGGAAGGCCGCGAGATCGAAATCGACGAGATCACCCTCGAGCGGCAGTGTGACCCCGAGTATATCGAGCAACTGGAAAAGCCGATAACCAGCAAGCACTACGATGCAGTCCTTTCCATGGCCTGCAGCGTGGGTCCACAATACATCGCCAAGCGGTTCGAGGATGCCCTCGTCTTCCCGGTGCTCAACACCACCTTCATCGGCGGCTCCCTGGAACACGGGGTGTGGGCCGAATTCTGCCAGGCCTGCGGTTCCTGCGGCATCCATAACTTCGGCAGCATCTGCCCCATCACCCGCTGCGCCAAGAGCCTGATGAACGGGCCCTGCGGCGGCTCCTCGCGGGGTAAATGCGAAATCAACCCGGAG
>JAGFXI010000401.1 GCA_017861095.1 Deltaproteobacteria bacterium
CGGGAGGGGGACCTCATCCACGAGCCTCTCACCGCCTTCCGGAACGAGTGAAAGAATGGGCATGCTATACTGCTGCTTATAGATACCGGCTTCGGTCGCTCTTCTCGTTCTGACATTGTGTCGTGCCTCGCATCTTGAATTTCCGATTCTTCTGCTCTCGCCCCGCCTGACCGAGACCGTCGCATCACCTCCCTCGTCACCAGGAGAACGGTTTTTCAGCAATCTGTCCGGCCGGCCCGGTCACCGAGCCCGTTCACCGCCGGCCTCTCTGATGATTCGCCCAAGTACCAGGCGAGTGTAGCCGATGGTGATGAAGGCGGCGGTCCAGTTCACCCCGAAGATCCCCCACCAGATTCCAACCAGCCCGAAGGAAGTCAGCAGGGAGAATACCACCGCGGGGGCGAGGATCTGTCGAAAGAGGCCGATGGAGAGGGCGAACAGGGGTCGCTTCAAACCCTGGAGGGCGGCGACGTGAGCATAGAGGATAACGTAGGCGTAGAAGAGGAAGGCGGCGATCCTGAGGTACGTGGTGCCCGCTTCGACCACGGCGGGATCGCTGGTGAACGGTGCCATGAGCTGGCGGGCGAGGAGAAAGACGGCCATCGTTCCGAACCCCATGAGCACGGCACCATAGCGTAAGGCGGTAGTGAGGGTCTCTCGTACGCGATGGAAGAGCCTGGCGCCGTTGTTTTGGGCCGTCAGCGTGAGGGTGGCGATATTCAGGCCGATGGTGGGAAGAAGGACGATCTGCTCGACTCTCGTGGCGACCCCGTACGCGGCCACGGCCTCCTTGCCGAACTTGCCGACGAAGTATGTGATCACAAAGATCCCGACTCCCACGGTGAGCATGTTGAGGCTCGCCGGGAACCCCTGGTAAACGATCTCCCGCAGGGGTCCGAACCGGGGGAAAATATCCCGGAGCGATCTGTCGAAGAGTAAGCCGGTCCTGAATAACTGCCTCGCAAGATACGCGCACCCGAGTCCCTGGATGAGCACCGTGGCCAGAGCGATCCCCATGATGCCCAGCGGCGGAACCCCCAGGCCGCCGTACATGAACCACGGATCGAAGATGATATTGAGAAAAAAACCGGTGACGAGAAAGTTCCTGAACGACCTCGTGTCGCCCTGGGCATTCAGAGTGGCGTTGAGCATGTAGGCGAGAATAAAGAACACGGCGCCGGCGAAGATGGTATTCATGTAGCTGAGGCAGGTGGCCAGATAGTCCCCAGAGGCCCCGAGGATGGAAAAGAGGAGTGGCGAAATGGACAGGCCGAGAAGGGTGAGAGCCACGGCGACGAGGACGCCGAAGGTGATTCCCTGGGCGGCGAGGAGACGGGCGCCGTTGCGGTCGCCGGCGCCAAGGGCGTTGGCAATGAGCGACGTCGTTCCGGTGGAGAGGCCGTTTCCCACGGCGATGATGATGAAGAATACGGGGAAAGAGAGGGAAAGGGCGGCCAGGGCCTGGGTGGAGATTAGGCCGCCGTACAGGGTATCGACCACGTTGAACATGGTGTTAAAGAAGAAACCGATGCTTGCGGGAATGGCGATCCGGTGGATCAGTGCAGGAATGGGGTCGGTTGTAAGCGGGCTCTGCATGGGGACACCTCAACTGCGCCGCATTCGTAACCCGCAGAAAGTTTCAGTTCCAGTCGCCGTTTCCCCCACGATTGTAAAACATGGAGCTTTCGATATCGATCGTGAGAGCAGCCAGGCAATGATTGGCTGCCTCTTGCCGATCTACGGCGATCCGCCCAGGGCCGGACTCAGTCCCTATTTCTTTCGTTTCCGCCGCGGTTGTAGAACCACGAGCTCTCTATTCTGAACATGAGCGAGGCGACCAGGTACTTGGCCGCTTCTTGCCACTTCTCAGGAATCTCCTGTCTCGCCGCCGCCATGTCAAAGGTGAGGGGTAACTTGACCCCGTCGCTCCGATTTCCCTTGCTGTCCCGTATGATCAACGTGAGCTCGAACTGGTCCCAGTTGAGGTGGAACGAAGTGGGAGTCCTCATGTACAGGTAGCCCGAAATCTCCTTGCCCTCCCCAGGCTTGAGCATGTTGACTTCGGTTGGATAGTAGCCCACGCCCGCCTGCCAGAGCATGGCGGCGATGCTCGTCATGTCGCCGTCCGGATCCTCCGCCCGCAGGAAGATCATCCAGGTATCACCCGGACGGATGACCTTGGCAGCGTAAGCGTCCACGATCACCGGCGGTTGTCCCTTATCCTGAGGTGGAGGAGCTATGTAAGGTTGCAGCGCGGCAGCGGAACAGCCTGACAGCAACAAAGCCAACACACCGACGAGCACGACATTCCTCGACACGTTGTCGCCCTCCTGAGTTATGGTTCGCTCCGCAGAGTAACCATCTCGTGCCGGCAAATCAAGGATACTGCGTGGGAGCGACTGCCAGCCGTGATGAGTGAACAGTGGCAGGGGAGGTCTGCCCCCTTCGCCGTCGCCCGAGATTCACGAAAGTGCCGCCACCGCCTCCGGCAGTTGCTCGAGACGGGTAATCACGTAGGTCGGGTTCGTGTCCGGATGGGACTGGGTGCCCTGATTCGAGGCGAAGAAGATCGTCTTGATTCCGAGGCGGCTTGCCCCGAAGATGTCCCGATGCATGTCGTTGCCGACGAAGACGACCTCCTGGGTATTGAGCGTGAGCCCTTCCAGGGCGGCCTGGAACAAGCGGGGATCGGGCTTGCGGAAGCCGTACTCCGCGGAGATGACTACCGGATCGAAATAGCCCTCCAGGCCGACGGCGCGGATCTCCGGAGGGCCAGACGGTAGGATCCCCGTAAGATGTCCAGGGTCTCCTTCACCCCGGGGTAGGGGCGGAGGCGTTTCCGCGAGATTCCCCGGTAGAGCTGAGCCAGGATGGCCGTAAGGCGGAAACGCGCCGAGGCGGGCCTCATCCCCTGCTCCTTCAGGAGGGTATCCCAGATCTCCTCCACGATAATCTCCGGATGCTCCTCGCCGCTCTGATCCCGCTGCTGGTGCATGATGCGGTAGTAATGGTCCCGC
>JAGFXI010000402.1 GCA_017861095.1 Deltaproteobacteria bacterium
AGCTCATCGTCCATACCTCTATCGAGGAGAGTCACAAACTCGATCTGCTCGTCCACCGTCTCCAGGCCCTCGATCGCCTTGCCGTCCTGCCGGGCCTTGTTGTCGAAAAACTTGTCCACCCCTCCCGTCGGTTGAAGGCCCAGCCTCTGCATTTCCAGGATCATGAGCGTCATGGCGAGCATCCACGGCCGGAGCGAGTGGAATTGAATTAGCGGGTAACCGCGCTCGCGGCAGAAGGCCTCAACCTTCCCGTACGCCCGCGGGGTGAGATGCTGCTGGAGGGTGCTGCCATCCTCGTAAACCGCCATACGGGCGAGCCTGGCCTGGACTTCCGGTTTTTCCATCTCCCCCGGCGGCACCTCGAACACGATCTTCGCGGATTGCCCGTAGGCGGCCTCGAATTCAGGGGGAAGAGGGTAATCGGACGAGCGCAGTATGTGGTAAGACCCGGCGAGATACACGGTCGAGGTCGGACTCGTCACTACCCATACCGAGCTCTCGGCCCGGGCCTCGCCGGCAAGGAGAATCACCAAGAGGGCCAGGCCCGCTCCGAGCTGACGCCGTCTCATGCGCTTTGTTCCTTTGTCCTTCCTGCTTTCATACTCTCGATCGGGTGGACATATTAGGATCCGTGCTTTCCCACGCGTGGGGTTCGGGAGCCGAACTAGCAGGTTGCTGAAAGACTCCTCGACCGCGGCTCACCATGGACAAGGGATACACGGGAGATCCGAGCCGGGCCGGTCGGTTCGGCAAGGCTGCATAGTCGCAGCATGAATAAGGTCGTGGTGGTCCGGCCCGCCTGCAAAGCGGTGGTGCACAAGGCTCGGCAGGCCTTCCGACAGGCTAGAGAGCTAAAAGGATGCTCCAGATGCACCTTGCCTCACCGACCAGTCCGGCTCACGTGGCAGCCTCCTCCGACACCATGAAAAAGAGTTCTTCAGCAACCCGTTAGAGCGTGGAACACATGTCGCCGGCGGCGACTGCCTTGGCATACACTCCGTGAAGGGCGGAGACAAAAGACGTATGAACGTGCTCGGCCGGAACAGTAATGCCACTGAATGACAAGGCCCTCGTGGCACAAGCGTCATGGGCGAGGATGCATTCGAAACCAAAGTCAAAAGCGGCCCGGATCGTGGCATCGATACACATGTGAGTCATCATGCCACCTATCACCAGCTGCGTGATACTATTTTCTCTGAGGTAGTCGATTAAGGGAGTCTCACGAAAGCTGTTCGGATAATGTTTCTGGAAAAGAGCCTCGCCGTCGCGAGGTTGTACACGCTCATGGATCTTTACGCCCTCGGTACCGGGTAGGAAAAACGTCGCCCCGCGGCGAACAGAAATATGCTGGATATGGACGACGGGGAGCGCTTTGTCACGGAATGCCGCGAGCAAGGCTTTCGCTTTTTCGCTTGCCTCCATGCTTCCTTTCAGCTCCATGTTCCCGCCGGGAAAGTAGTCTTTCTGGATATCGACAATCACTAAGGCGCGTTTCATCTGAACCTCCCAGCCTTACGCGTCAGAGGTAGTCACGAGGCACGCCCCCCCGGCAGTCGGGTCGGCGCACGTTTCCTCGTCTCCTTGCCTGCAGAGTCCGGTACCAGTTCCAGCACGGCGATCTCGGGGAGGCAGTTGAACCTTAACGGGAAAACCGCCCATCCGATTCCCTTGGAGATGAAGACCCTGGTGCCCATTGGCGATACCTTCAGGCCGCTCGAGTACTCCTTGTTGCGAACGGGGAGCAGGGGAGTGCCCACCAGGGGAAGCTCCACCTGGCCCCCGTGGGTGTGCCCCGAGAGGATCAGGTCGACCCGAGCGGAGAATCGTGTGTCAGCCGTGTCCGGGTTATGGGCGAGGACGATTCGGCAATCGGAGTCCGGGACATCCCGGAGGAGATCGTCCAGGTTCCTGTGGTCTTCCCAGAGATCTCCAGCTCCCGCCAACCACAATCGGTGTCCATCCTTTTCGATGGAGACGGCCTTGTGGCGCAGATCCTGGCCGGTCCGCGCCAGCCACTCTTGCGACCTCTCTGTGTCCGCCCAGTGGTCGTGGTTGCCGAGGACGGAATAGACCCCGAGCCGAGCCGTCAGTTCCGAGAGGACTGGCCAGACCCGATCGATCTGCGACGTCGCGTTCCTCTCGTGAACGTAGTCTCCGGTGCAGACGACGAGATCCCGCTCGAGCCGATTGGTTCTTGACACGACATGCCGAATCACCCACAGAGGAACCAGAAAGCCGTAATGCAGGTCTGTCAGGTGAACGATCCGGAAGCCCCGGAAGGCCTCCGGAAGGTGCGGCACGGGAATTCTGTACGTATTGGTGAGGACGAGGTAGCGCTCGATCAAAACCGGATAGGTCGCGACGAATGCGGCTGCACCGAATGAGTAGGCGAGCCTCAGGAAGCGATGTCTAGCGATTGCTTGCATCCGCATCTACCCGGTGCCGATAGGGTTCCCCACCCTGCGGGGGTGGCCTGCGTCGGCGTTGCACTCATGCAACTTTTCGCCGACGGCGTAACGAGCCAAGGATCGAAAGAGCAACAGTCTTTCTCACAGCACAAATTCCGCTCAAATTATACACCAAACCCCACGGGCACTCATGGGAAATCCACCTCCATCCCCGATCCATGGAGGCTTGGGAGGGGAAAGGAACTGGTTGAGACCAGGAGGATTACCGCCGCCCTAGGCGGGAGAGGGTGAGGGGCAGGGGGACAAGAATCGCTCAAGTGAGGTCAAGGGCGTCCCGACGC
>JAGFXI010000083.1 GCA_017861095.1 Deltaproteobacteria bacterium
GCCTTGGATCATTGCGCCCGACTCGTCCCCGGAGAGCAATCCTTGTCGCGCCAGCATCCGGCAGTGGGCCATGCTCCCCTCGATGTCGTAGCGATAGAGACGCTGATCAAAACGGATGGAGGCGGTGAAGCTCTCCGCCATCTGGTTGGTGGCCTCGCGAAATCTGCCTTTCCACAGGGCGCTCGTCATGGTGGCTCCGTCCTCCCTGCCCTAGCAGGTTCCTGAAAAACTCTTTTTCATGAGTTCGGAGGAGGCTGCGGCGCAAGCCGGGCCGGTCGGTGAAGCAAGGTGCATTTGGAGCCTCCTCTTAACTCTTTGGCCTGTCGGACGCCCTGCCGAGCCTTGCACCACGGCTCTGCAAGCCGGCCGGATCGCCACAAACTTATTCATGATGCGACCACGCCATGGCGTGGCCTTGCCGAACCGACCGACCCGGCTTGGCTCTCCCATACGTACCTGTTCATGGTGAGCCCCGGTCAAGGAGTTTTTCAGCAACCTGCTAGCGAGACCCCTTCACCAGCGCCTGGAGCCGGAGGCGGAGCCCCTGGAGCTTGATAAAGCCCTCGGCGCTCGCCTGGTCGTACACTTCGTCTTCCTCGAAGGTGGCGTACTCGGGCTGGTACAGGGAGCGGGAGGACTTCCTTCCCGCCACCTGGCAGGACCCCTTGTAGAGTTTGAGCCGCGCAGTGCCCCACACGTTCTCCTGTGCCGCGTCCATGGTCTGCTGGAGCATGCGCATCTCCGGGGAAAACCAGAAGCCATTGTAGATCAGCTTGGCGTACTGGGGAACGAGGCCGTCCCGGAGGTGCATGACCTCGCGGTCCAGGGTGATGGATTCCACCGCCTGGTGCGCCAGCCGCAAAATGGTCCCCCCGGGGGTCTCGTACACGCCCCGGGACTTCATGCCCACGAAGCGGTTTTCGACGAGATCCACCCTGCCGATCCCGTGCTCTCCGCCGAGGGCGTTCAACCGGGAGAGAAGGTCGGCGCATCCGAGCCTGTCGCCGTTCACCGCCACTGCGTCGCCGCGTTCGAAGTCGATCTCCACGTAGGCCGGGCGATCCGGTGCCCTCTCCGGCGCCACGGTCATGACGAACATGTCGGATTCTGGCTCCCGCCACGGGTCCTCGAGGATGCCGCCCTCGAAGGAGATGTGGAGGATATTCCGGTCGACGCTGTAGGGCTTTTCGGCGGTGGCCGTTACCGGGATGCCGTGAGTCTCGGCGAAGGCGATCAGATCACTGCGCGATTTTAGGTTCCATTCCCGCCAGGGAGCGATCACCTTGAGTCCGGGGCCGAGAGCGGTGTAGGTGAGCTCGAACCGCACCTGGTCGTTGCCCTTTCCCGTCGCGCCGTGACTCACCGCTTCCGCTCCCTCGCGCCTCGCCACCTCCACCTGACGCTTGGCGATGAGGGGCCGGGCAAGCGAAGTGCCGAGAAGATAGTGGCCTTCGTAGATGGCATTTGCCCGGAAGGCGGGAAACACGTAGTCGCGCACGAACTCTTCCCGAAGATCCTCGATGACCACCTTGCTCGCCCCGGTGCGAAGCGCTTTCTCCCGCACGGCGTCCAGTTCGTCGCCCTGCCCGAGGTCCGCGGAAAAGGCGATCACCTCGCAGCGGTAGGTCTCGATGAGCCACTTCAGAATGATCGAGGTATCCAGCCCCCCCGAATACGCCAACACCACCTTTTTCACCTGCTGCGACACTATTCTACCCCCTTACCCCATCTCCGCCGAGGAGCCAATCCAATAGGGCCCGCTGGAAGTGGAGCCGGTTCTCCGCTTGGTCGAAGATCGCCGAGTTCGGGCCGTCCATGACCTCGTCGCTGATCTCCTCGCCTCGATGCGCCGGGAGACAGTGGAGCACAATAGCATCGGGCCTCGCCCGGCGGAGCAAACTCCCGTCCACCTGATAACCGCAAAACTCCTTGAGGCGAACCTCGCGCTCCTGCTCCTGGCCCATGCTCGCCCACACATCCGTATTGATCACATGGGCACCCGCAACCGCCTCCGCCGGGTCGCGGCAGAGGCGGATCTCGTATGGAGCCAGCGCCTGCGCCCGCTCGAGGATCTCCTGCCGCGGCTCATAGCCTGGAGGACAGGCTAGCACCAACCGGATCGGCAGTCGCGCCGCCGCATTGATCCATGAATGGGCCACATTGTTCCCGTCTCCGACCCAGGCAACATGGAGCCCGGTCAGATCGCCCTTCTTCTCCCTCACGGTCATAAGGTCGCTCAGAACCTGGCAGGGGTGGTAGAGATCCGTGAGGCCGTTGATGACCGGGATCTTGGCGTAGCGGGCTAGCTCCTCGATCCGGGCGTCGGCGAAGGTACGAACCACCAGGCCGTCCAGGTACCGGGAGAGCACCCGGGCGGTATCGGCCAGAGACTCATCGCGGGAGAGCTGGGTCTCCTGGGCGGTCAGGACAACGACCTGGCCCCCCAGCTGGTACATCGCCACCTGGAAAGAGACCCTGGTTCTGGTGGACGGCTTGTCGAAGAGGAGCGCCAGTGTTTTTCCGGCCAGGGTCGGCCTTAGCGTGCCCTGGCGCCACTGCTTCTTGAGTCGGTCCGCCCGCCTGAGCAGAGCGTCTATCTCCTCGGTGCTCAAATCCAGTATAGTAAGGAGATCTCGTTTCATCGCCTGCCTCCCCTTTATCGGCTCCAAGTTCCGATCCCGCAGCCGTGGCAGACCTCTACATCTCGGAGAAGGCCGTGTCCAGGGCCCGGATGAGACGGTCGATCTCAGCCTCGCTCACGATAAGAGGCGGAACGAAGCGAAGCACGGTGTCCACAGTGCAGTTGATGAGGAATCCCAGCTCCTGGCAGCGCCGCACCACGTCCTTCCCCGGGACCTTGAGCTCCATGCCCACGATGAGGCCGCGACCGCGGACCTCATGGACCAGGCGAGGGTGCTTTGCCTGGAGGGCCTGGAGACGCTCCTTGAAGTAGGCTCCCACCGTGAGCACCCGCTCCAGGAAGGTCGGGTCGCTGATCCTCTTTAGCACCTCGCAGGCTACGGCGGTGACAAGAGGCGTGCCCCCGAAGGTGGAGGCATGGCTACCGGGGGTGAAGGCCTCGGCAACATGGTTGGTGGTTAGCATGGCCCCGATGGGGAGGCCGTTTCCGAGCGCCTTGGCGAGGGTCATGATGTCGGGACCCACGCCCTCGTGCTCGTGGGCGAAGAGGGCTCCCGTCCGTCCCATCCCCACCTGGACCTCGTCGTAGATGAGGAGGAGATCCCGCTCGGAGCAAAGGCGGCGCAACCGCGCCAGGTAGTCGGGGCCGGGGATTCGCACTCCCCCTTCACCCTGGATGGGCTCGACGAGGACGGCACAGATAGTACCGTCGACGGCAGCCGCCACCGCGTCCACGTTGTCGAACTCCACGTAGTGGAACCCGTCCACCAGGGGCTCGAAGCCGTGGTGGACCTTCTCCTGGCCGGTGGCGGAGAGGGTGGCCATGGTTCGACCATGGAAGGAGGCCTTCATAGTGATGATGCCGTAACGGCCCGCGCCGTGGCGCTCGCGAGAGTACTTCCGCGCCAGCTTGATGGCGGCCTCGTTAGCCTCCGCGCCGCTGTTGCAGAAGAAGACCTTGTCGGCGAAGGAGGAGCCGGTGAGAAGCTCGGCCAGCCGCACCTGGGGCTCGGTGTAGTAGAGATTGGACACGTGGACCAGGTGCCTCGCCTGACGGTAGAGGACCTCGGCCAGGTCGTCCGGGCAGTGCCCGAGGTTGCAGACGGCGATCCCGCCCACAAAATCTAGGTACTCGCGGCCGTCGGCGTCCCAGAGGCGGCAACCGCTGCCGCGGACGAGAACCAGATCGTGACGAGCGTAGGTCTGGCAGATGTTCATCTGGGCTGCCTGCTTTAACTGAGTTCCATCCATGGACTACCTCTCTTAGCCCGCATTATGCCCGAGACGCCGTCGCAAGATCATGGAGATGGTCGTGCCACCGGGCGCGCACAAGACGGCGCGGCGCCGGGGGGCAGGGATGGTCTGCGGCGCAAAGCGCATCCGGAGCTTCTATCTTCCGATGACAGGAGTGACCACCAAGCTTTCCACCACAACTCCGCCCAAAGGCCTGACCTCGCCACTCCACTATCAATGCCGCGATCACGCCTCGGCGTGACGCCTTTGCAGACTTGTCCGCCTCTGGCGGGGCAGACCTCCCTGCCCCTGGTGCCTTGCGCTTTGTACCTCAGGCCTTCCCCACGATCTCCGTGCCGATTCCCGTGTCCATGAAGATCTCGAGAAGGAGGGCGTGCTCCACCCTGCCGTCGATGATATGCGCCTTCTCAACCCCCTCGCTTAATGCATCCAGCGCGCATCGTACCTTGGGGAGCATGCCGCCTTTGATGATCCCGTTGCCGATGAGCTCCGCAGTCCTTTCCACATTCATGCTGGATACGAGCTGCCCGTCCCCGTCCAGAACCCCTGGCACGTCCGTGATAAGGATGAGCTTGCTCGCCTTCAGCGCCGCCGCCACTGCCCCGGCAACCAGATCGGCGTTGATGTTGTAGGTCTCGCCGTGTTCTCCAACGCCCACGGGGGCAATGACGGGGATAAAACGACTCGCCTCCAGGGTCTGGATGATCTCCGGGTGAACCGCCTTCACCTCTCCCACCATGCCGATGTCGATGAGCTCGGGCGGTTTGTCCTCGCCCTGGTCCTTGTATAGGTGAAGCTTGCTCGCCTCGATCAGGCGGCCGTCCTTGCCGCTCAGGCCGACGGCCTGACCGCCATGCTGGTTGATGAGGGCGACGATCTCTTTGTTCACCTTACCGACAAGCACCATCTCCACCACATCCATGGTCTCGGCGTCGGTGACGCGCATCCCCTGGCGGAACTCGGATTTCTTGCCGAGCCGATCCAGGGTCTGGCCGATCTGTGGGCCGCCGCCGTGGATTACCACCGGGTTGAGGCCGATGTACTTGAGGAGAACGATATCGAGGGCGAAGCTCCGCTTGAGACGATCCTCCACCATGGCATGCCCGCCGTACTTGATAACGATGTTCTTCTGATAGAACCGCCGGATGTAGGGGAGCGCCTCGATGAGTACAGTCGCCTTGTTGATGAGCTCTTCCATAACGACAAATCCTAAGGTGGCCGATGCTTTGATTCCCCGTTCCTTGATTCCAGACGTTAGAGGATGTACCTGCTCAAATCCACGTCCTTGACGATGTCCCGGAGCCGTTCCCGAACGTAGTCCCTCGTGATCGTGATCCCCTGACCCGCGAGCTGGCTGGCGTTGAATGAGATCTCCTCGAGGAGTTTCTCGATCACCGTGTGGAGCCGCCTGGCCCCGATGTTTTCAGTCCTAGCGTTCACCTCGTAAGCGATCTGCGCCAGCTCGTCGATGGAGTCGGCCTCGAAGACCAGGGCGATCCCCTCCGTGGCCATGAGCTCCCGGTACTGGGTGGTGAGCGCGTTTTCGGGCTCGGTGAGGATCCTGACGAAGTCATCCTTGCTGAGGGGGCTCAGCTCCACCCGGATCGGGAAACGTCCCTGGAGCTCCGGGATGAGGTCCGAGGGCTTGCTCATGTGAAAGGCCCCGGAGGCGATGAAGAGGATATGGTCGGTCCTCACCATGCCGTACTTGGTGTGTACCGTGCACCCTTCCACGATGGGGAGCAGGTCTCGCTGCACTCCCTCGCGGGAGACGTCCGGCCCGTGTGTCGTCTCCCGGGAGGCGATCTTGTCAATCTCGTCCAGGAAGATAATGCCCGAATGCTCGATCCGCTCGACGGCGAGCTTCACCACCCTGTCCATGTCGATGAGACGCTGCGACTCTTCCTGTGCCAGGATCTCCAAGGCTTCCGGAACCTTCACCTTCCGCCGTTTCGTGCGCCGCGGCATGAGGTTGCTCAGCATCTCCCGGAGATTCACATCCATCTCTTCCATGCCGGCACTGGTGAAGACCTCGATCATGGGGTGGGAGCGGTCGGTGACCTCGAGATCCACGTAGCGGTCGTTCAACCGTCCCTCCCGGAGCAACTGGCGGAACTTCTCCCGGGTCGAAGGCCCTCGCTCCTCGGCCCCGTGAGCAGAACCAAATTCCCCTTCCTCGACGGGCTGCTGCCCCCTGGCGGCGGGCAACAGGATGTCCAGGGCCTTCTCTTCAGCCATCTCCCGGGCCCGAACCATGACCGTCTCCTGCTCCTCCGCCCGCACCATGTTCACGGCGAGTTCGGTGAGGTCTCGCACCATGGACTCCACATCGCGGCCCACGTAGCCCACTTCGGTGAACCGGGAGGCCTCGATTTTCAGGAAAGGAGAGTTTGCCAGTTTTGCCAGCCGCCGAGCGATCTCCGTCTTTCCCACGCCCGTCGGGCCGATCATGATGATGTTTTTTGGCGCGATCTCGTCCCTGAGGTGCTCGGGCACCTGCTGTCGGCGCCAGCGATTCCGCAACGCAATTGCAACCGATCGCTTGGCCTCGTGTTGGCCGACGATGTACTTGTCCAGCTCCCGGACGATCTCAGGCGGTCTCAGGTCTCGCATGAGTCTCACTCAATTCCTCAAAGGCAAACTGGTCGTTGGTATAGATACAAAGGCTGGCGGCGATCCCCATTGCAGCCTCAGCGATGGCGCGAGCCGACAGGTCGGTGTGAGCCGTTAAGGCGCGCGCCGCAGCCAGCGCGTACGAGGCCCCCGAGCCGATGGCGATCACCCCCTCGTCCGGCTCGATCACATCCCCCGTGCCCGAGATGACGAGCGAATAGAGCCCGTCCACCGCCACCAGCAGCGCCTCGAGACGCCGGAGCGATCTGTCGGTCCGCCAGTCCTTGGCGAGTTCCACCGCCGCCCGGCGCAGGTTACCGTTGTACTGCTCCAACTTCGCTTCGAAGCGCTCAAAGAGGGTGAAGGCATCGGCCGTGGCTCCCGCAAAGCCGGCGACGACCCGGCCCTGGTAGAGGCGGCGCACCTTGCGGGCGTGGTGCTTCATGACCATGTCGCCCACGGTCACCTGACCGTCGCCAGCCATCACCACCTGTCCCCGGTGCCGGACCACAAGTATGGTGGTTCCTTTCATGCTCCCCTCCCCCACGGACGGAACCCCCTTTCACGGGGCAAAAATTTCTTTGGTGGGCAGTGCCCACCCTACATGTCGGCAATCTCGCCCGGCGCCGGATGCAGGGTGGTCTGCGGAACAAAGTGCATCCGGAGCCACTACCTTCCTTCGCCGACAGAAAGCCCTCCCGAGCTTTATGCGCCCTTCCACTACAAGGCCGGGCCTCCCCCTATACGATCAATGCCGCGATCACGCCTCGGCGTGACACCTTCGTGGAGCAGATCACCCTGCCCCACATGACCAAATCGCTGCTGAAAGCCGCTCCCACAGGGCAAGAATTTCTGTGGTGGGCAATGCCCACCCTACATTTTCCCGCAAACCTCTAATTCTCCTCCTCCTCGTCCTTCGGCGCCATCGCGCCGCCACGCCGCGTGATCCTGCTCCGCGGATGGGCTCGGTCATAGACCGCCATGAGCTTGTCCACCGTTAGATGAGTATATCGCTGGGTGGTGGA
>JAGFXI010000403.1 GCA_017861095.1 Deltaproteobacteria bacterium
GTCCTCGGGTCTCGAACCTTGCGACGTACTGACAAGTACGCCTCAGGTCCGAGCCCCTGTGGTTGCCCGGTGGCACGACCATCTCCACGATCTCGCGACGGCGTCTCGTGCACAATGCGGGTTAATTCTTTCGGGATAGTTTCCGGTATCCAGGGCGAATCGCCTGATGACCGGACGACGCACCCGAGTTAGACGCGGCGAGGACACGCGAAGACCAGCTAACTGGCTATGAACACAGCACAAAGTTGCCCTGGCGGCGGGTCAGCCTTGATCGTCATTCACGCGGCCTGAGCGCATAGGAGCGATAGACCGCCAGGTTCTCGATGGCAGCGGCTGGACCTCGATGTGGGATCGCTGGTCCAATATGGGTCGCTATTCAAGTACAGGCGCGAAGAGCCTCTGGAGTTGAGCGCCGCCCTCTTACTCGATCTCGGCCTTATACTGAAGTATGGTCGAGCGCGAAGGTCGCTCTCGTAGCCCGTGTATCGGCGAGACCGCCGTTCGAATCACCACCGGCAGCCCGGCCAATGATGGCCGACCAGTTCGTATTAGGCGAGGCGCCCCTGCAGGTGCCCGGCTGTCGGGAGGAATGCGGCGGCATCCGCGCCTCCGGCGGTCACAATCCACGCCGACGGACCCAGTCGCAGGACCGGCAGACCGGATAGGCATCGTACTGGAGCTTCCTGAAATCGTCTCGCACGTCGGTTAGCGCTGGCCCCGTCCACACTTCCTTGACGGTCTGTGAGTTGAGATCCCCGAGCACCTGAACACCGTTGGAGTCCATGCAGCAGGTCACGACCCGGCCATCCCAGAGCACCGACATGCTCGCCCAGGGGAAGTAGCAGACGGACACGATCTTCTTCCCCATCTGGTTGTAGCCTCGCCCTCCTCCATAGTTGTGCAATGCGGTGACGTTCAAGCAATCCCCCGCCTTCTCGTCGATCAAGGGTTCCCACAGGGCCCGGAATTCATTCGTCCGGGCATGGTTCGCCTCGGTCGGGAGGTATTGAAGGATCAAGCGCGGGTGCCTGCGCTTCATCTCCTTCCTGATCCGCAGGAAGTCCTTGATGTTCTGGAAGGTGACCTCGAAGTCCAGCCGCTTCATGGTGGTGTTGTACGATTCCTCATCGGTCCCGTAGAAGCTGATCTTCATCTTGTCCAGCCCCGCGTCGATGATCTTCCTGGACGTTTCGGAAGACAGCAGGGAGGCGTTCGACACGATATACGTGTGCTTGATCCCGTACGCCTTGGCGAGCCGGATCCGCTCGGGCAGCAACTTGTCCAGCATTGGCTCTCCGAACCCGTGCAGGTGCGTGACGGGCTTGCGCTTCAGGCCGGACACTTCCCGGATGAGCTTCTCGAACAGGCCGAGATCCATGAAGCCACGCTTCCGTGAGAGCAGCTCACGAGGGCACATGACGCACTCGGCATTACAGAGATTCGTGTTCTCGATCATCATCATGGAGGGCAGCGGGAGGTGATACTTGTAGCGCGGGTAGAAGAGTAGGGGCGTCTTGGCCAGCGACAGGAGCAGCTTGGTCTTCTTGTCGCCGATATTGAGGTTCATGTCGTCTTTCTCCTCCCGGGTGCGAGCGCCGGGCCGCCTCGCCCATGCCTAGCCGTGCGACAAGATGTTATTAACCCTTGCTGCTGGAGAGACGCTCAGAGCCATCCGGCCTGGCGATACCATTGGGCCGTTTCGCGCAGGCGTTCGGCCAACGTGGCCGCGGGGGACCAACCCAACTGCGTACGGGCCTTGGCGGATGAGCACGTCCACGACCCGGCCAGGGCTTCGGCCATCTTGTCGCTGTTCACCCAACCGGGAGGTTGCCGCACGAGCCCCAGCGAGTTGCCGCAAAGCCCGACCAATGGCACGAGCGGTCCCGGCATGTGCACCACGCCGTGGCCCGCTTCTTTCCCAATGCCCTGGCCATGGCCTGCCCCAGTTCGGCATACGTCGGATCGTGCTCCGCCGCCACGAAGTAGACACCCTGGCCCGGCACTCCGTTGGGGTGCAGACGCTCGCCTTTCTTGGCGGCCAGGACCAGGAGTGCGACCAGGTCGGCCACGCTCGATCAGCCGGCGCACCAGGTGCTGTCCGATAAAGCCACTGACCCCAGTGACCAGCACGGATTTTGCATCCCTAAATTTCATCGTCGTACCTCCGCCGGGCGGCAACGATCACCAACCGTAATTCTTGTCGGGATTATACGCGGTTCTCCATTAAGAACCAACACTCGCGGCCGGGCGGTGCCGGCCCAACGATTGAAAGGGCTTCTGCAAATTTAGTCAGGACTGGCGGTTTTCATCGCCCAAATTGGGCTTGCAGGCACTACGCAAACGAGAGATAATTAAACGGTCACCTTCCCCCCAATCCAGTGAACACACCGAAAAGCTCAGGTAGTATAGTAACGAGGAGGCGTGTTCATGTCATCAAGGAAGCAACGCTGATCGTGAGATGACACTCATAGGGAAAATCCCGTCTCAAAAGGAACGCTCATGGCCGGCATCGAGATCGTTGGTGTGGAAGGAGGTTCGGAACTAAAGGACTTCATTGACCTGCCATGGAGGATCTATGCTAAGTACCGCAACTGGGTTCCCCCCCTTAAGAAGGAGGTTCGCCGGATGCTGGACCTCCGCAGACACCCTTTCTGGGAGTTTTCCGAGCGCATCCTCTTTCTGGCCCGACGTGGTTCGGAGACGGTCGGAAGGATCGCGGGCATCATAGATCGTCATTATAACCAG
>JAGFXI010000404.1 GCA_017861095.1 Deltaproteobacteria bacterium
CTGGGCGGAGACTTCAAGCAAGGCTTCACCAAGGCGGGCTACGAGGTGCTGGGCTGGACGGAGCTCGGGTTTCTGTATCTCATGTCCACCGTTCCCGTGGACAGCGTTACCGACCTGAAGGGGCTCAAGGTCTGGACCAGGGCCGAGTCTCCCATGGCGAACGCCCTCTTCGCCCGGGCCGGGGTGTCACCGGTGACGGTGACCGCCCCGGATGTTCTCATGGCGCTCCAGACCAACCTCCTGGAGGTGGTGTACAACTCCCCTTACTATGCCCTCCTCACCCAGTGGTACAGCCGAGTCGGATACCTGACCGACATCCCCCTTGCCTATATCGGCGGTGCCCTCATCATCGACGGCAAGGTTTACTCCCAGCTTGGGCCCAACCTCCAGGCGAGTTTGAAGAAGGTGTGCGCCAAGCATCTTCGCCGCCTCACCGACAAGACCAGAAAGGACAACGAGGAGGCGCTCCGGATCATTCTCCAACGGGGCGTGCAGAAGGTCACCCCTGAGCCGCGAGAGGTGGATCATTTCAAGGCCGTCGTGGACGAGGTCCTCGGCGACGTCGACCCCAGGTATCTTCCCCGGCAGACCCTCCAGAAGGTGAGGGACGAAATCGCCCAGTACCGGAGCCGTCGCGGAGGGAGTCCATGACGACGACCCTCGTAAGCGCAGTGAGGCGCGCGGACCGGCTGTTTCACCACGTGGAGGATGGGCTGCTCGTCCTGCTGGTAGCCCTCCTCGCCGCATGCTCCCTGGCCCAGATCATTCTCCGCGAGTTCTTCTCCACCGGACTCCTCTGGGGTGATGCCTTTCTGAGACACGGCGTGCTCTGGCTGAGTTTCCTGGGAGCGGCCCGGGCCAGTTCCGAGAACAGGCACATCACCATCGATCTCCTGCCGAGGCTCCTCCGCCGTCGAGGCAGGTTCGCTCTCGCCGTCCTCTCCTCGCTCTTCTCCTGTGTGGTGTGCATGGTCCTTTTCTGGGCGTCGTGGGGGTTCGTCCAGGGTGAACGCCTGACCGGGGGCAAGGTCTTCGCCGGGATTCCCTACTGGTGGGTAGAAACGGTTTTTCCCTTCAGCTTTGCTCTCATGGCCCTGAGATTCGGTGGGAGGCTCGCTGTCGGTCTCCTCGAGGGGACCGAGCCGTGAAGGCCATCCTCGGCGTCATCCTCGGGGTCCTCGCTGTCTCCGGCGCGCCCCTCTTCCTGGTCTTCTCCGCCGCAGCCCTCCTCAGCTTCTATTTCCTGGGGATCAATCTCTCTCTCGTGCTCATCGAGATGTACCGCCTTGCCGCGAACCCTCTCCTCATCGCCCTCGTCTACTTCGCCTTCGCCGGCTACCTGCTCGCGGAGGGGAGCGCCGGGAGGCGCCTGGTCAGGCTCGCCACCGCCCTCTTCGGATGGCTCCCGGGCGGGCTCGCCATCGTCTGCCTCGTCTCCTGCGCCTTTTTCACGGCCATTACCGGGGCAAGCGGCGTGACCATCGTTGCCCTGGGTGGGATACTTCTCCCCGCGCTCATCGAGGAGCGCTATCCTGAAAACTTCTCTCTCGGCCTCGTTACCAGTTCCGGGAGCCTGGGCCTTCTCTTTCCGCCGAGCTTGCCCATCATCATCTACGGGGTCGTGTCGAGCGCGAGCATTCCCAAGCTTTTCTTGGCGGGAGTATTGCCTGGGGTGCTTTCCCTCACCCTTCTCGGCGTGTACTGTGTTTACAAGGGCGTGCGCAGCCAGTGCAGCACCGTGGCTGTCACCTTCAAGGGATTTATCCGGGCCGCCGGCGAGGCGGTCTGGGAGCTCCTCCTGCCCGTCGTTGTCTTGGGCGGGATCTTCAGCGGCTTTCTGGCTCTCAGCGAGGCGGCAGCAGTGACCGTGTTCTACGTCCTCGTCATCTCCCTCGCCGTCAGGCGGGATATAAGGCTCCGCCAGCTCCCCGGTATCGTGGTGAAGACCGTCACGATGGTGGGAGGCCTCATCGTCATCCTCGGGGCGGCCCTAGCTTTCAACAGCTTCCTGGTGGACCAGGAGGTGCCGATGAAGATCCTGCGCTTCATCCAGGCCCGCGTGGAAAACAGGATCGTGTTCCTCATCATGTTGAATCTCTTCCTTCTCGTCGTGGGCTGCCTCCTCGACGTCTATTCCGCCCTCGTGGTCATCGCCCCCTTGATCATCCCCGTCGCCCAGGCCTATCAGATCGACCTCCTGCACCTGGGCGTCATCTTCTTGGCCAACCTCCAGATCGGCTACTCCACTCCGCCCATCGGGATGAACCTCTTCATCGCCAGCCTGCGGTTCGACAGGTCCATTCTCCGGCTCAGCCGGGCATCCCTACCTTTTCTCGCCATTCTCCTTGTCGCCCTCGCCATCATCACCTTCGTCCCGGAGGTGAGTCTGCTCCTGGTCAGATAGGGGCTGCCCTTTTTGGCTCCCTCGCCCCCGCTGGGGGAGAGGGTAAGGGTGAGGGGGGATGCCCGCCACACTTCACCCCCTCACCTTCATCCTCTCCCCCTCCCAAGGGGGAGAGGAACATGTTTCTTGGAGTTGTCGGACAGACCGTTGGGGGGGTGTTGACCGCTCACTCCGCCACCCGGGGAGAAGCAGCGTGCATCTCTCGGAGCCGCCGGACCCGCTCGACCAGCGGTGGATGACTGTAGTAGAACGCGGCATAGAGGGGATGGGGAAACAGGTTGGCCAGGTTTTCACGGGAAAGCTTGATCAGGGCGCTCGCCAGATCCAGGGGACGACCGTGCCAGGGGCGTGAGAGGAAAAGCGATAAGGGCCCCGAGGAATCCGACGATGACGAGGCGAAGGGGAAGCGAGGCCCCGAGGAATCCGACGATGACGAGGCGAAGGGGAAGCGAGGCCTGGGTGAGGCCCACCACTCCGGGCAGCCCTTCCCACGGCACCAGGTGGAAGGCAAGGTAGAGGGCGATCAGGGCGCCGCCCTCGGTTACGATGATTCTCTTCAGCAGATGTCGCCTCTTCCAGTGCCCCGCCTCATGGGCGAGCACAGCCAGCACTTCCTCCCGGTGCATCTGCTCCAGCAGGGTGTCGAAGAGGACAATCCGTCTCACTCTTCCGATTCCCGAGAAGTAGGCGTTGGAGTGTCGACTCCGTTTTGAGGCGTCCACCTGGAACACCCGATCCACCCCGAGCCCGGCGCGCTCCATCAGCCGCCGGATCTCCGCCTCGACCCCCTCGGCCTGAATCGGTTTGAAGGTGAAGAAGAGGGGCTCGATGACGTAGGGGGAGATATACATGATGAGAAGACTGAAGACCACGAAGAACCCCCAGAGCCACAGCCACCACCGGCCAGGGCTCCAGCGGATGAGAACGAGGGCAGCGCCCGCGAGGGTGGCGGTGAGAACGGAGGAGATCAGCATGGATTTCCCCAGATCGGCGAGCCAGATCCTCCCGGTCATCCGGTTGAAGCCGTACCGCGCCTCGATCCGGAAATTCCGGTAGAGGCTGAAGGGAAGGCCGACCACCGTTTCCGCCCAGAGCAGCCCCAGAAAAAAGAGCACCCCGGCGAGGATCACGCTGCTCGTCAGCGACGCGATCCATCGGTCATAGACGGCCAAAAGCCCGCCGAAGAGGAAGAGGATCACCAGGGCGCAGTCGATGAGGAGCCC
>JAGFXI010000405.1 GCA_017861095.1 Deltaproteobacteria bacterium
GCTGGTGCGAGAGGGGGGATTTGAACCCCCACGCCTTTCGGCGCTGGATCCTAAGTCCAGTGCGTCTGCCAGTTCCGCCACTCTCGCGTTCCCTCTCACCGCGGCGGGCCAAATCGCAAGCGAGTTTACCCCGGAGTGCCGCAGCTTGGCAAGGATCTCCTCGATGAAGCAGCCAGGGATCTTGTGAAGAATGATGACCGGCTCTGGTGATTTTCGGCTCTTTCATCGATAGCGGCATTAGGGCTTTTTCGTGGGGCCCGGAGCTGCATCGAACCGTTTCCCGCCCGGGCCGCGGTTAGGCTACGGGACCGACGCTCGGCGAGGGATGAAAGACTTCTCCGGCGACCCACTTCATGCCCTGCGTGCCAAGATTATTCCGGCACAATTCGGATGATCTTCTTTGACTCTCTTCTCACCCGCACTTTCAGCCCGCCTGCTAGGGCAAGAGCTGCCTCAAAGTCGCTGCTGCAGGTCCGCGCGATGTCCACGAGTTGGCTTATTTTCTTGAGATCCTCTTGGGCCATCTCAGCGCCCAGCTCGGAGATTGCCGTGGTGACCACATCTCCGCTCGGCACCCTATCGGAGAAGTGATATTCTCTCTCATACTCCCGCAGCCCCGAGAGGCACACAGAGATCCCGGATGACTCGTAGAGAATGACGTCTTCTTTCCTGGTAGCTTTGTCCATACCGATCCCCGTCGCCGGTTCCCTATTCTTCGCTTCCCTTTGCTGAAGGCAAAGCAACGACACACAGCAGGTGTGCCCTCTTTCTGCGAAAAAGCGTCGGCACCCCATGCCGACTGGGTTGCCCCCACCCCCTTGAGGAGGCGTGGAGGCCGAGTGGTGAAAAGAGCGTAGCGGAAACGACGGGAATCTGTCAACGGCAAGGCTTGGCCCGCGAGCTGCCTAGCCGCTGGTCAGATTCTTGTTGCAACGGCCAGCATCCATCACCTAAGATGGACCCCGCCGGCGGGCCCACTGTTGACTCCAGGAGTGCATGATGATGAGCGAGGTCGCGAGTTCCTTTCGCATCCTCATGGTCTCTCCCGAGGTCGTCCCCTTTGCCAAGACCGGAGGACTGGCGGATGTGGTCGGCAGTCTCCCGGCCGCGCTCCGTGAACTCGGTTGTGACGTCGCAGTGGCGATGCCCCTTTACCGCGGGGTGGCGGCAGAGAATCTTGCCGGCGAGCGCATCATCGAGGACTTGCCCGTTTCTCTCGGCAGCCAGGTTATCCCTGCTGAGATCTGGCAAGGGACGCTCGGGGGTGGCATCCCCGTCTTTTTCATTCGTCGGGATGAGTTCTTCGATCGTACCTACCTTTACGGCACGCCGCGCGGAGACTACTTCGACAACGCCCAGCGCTTCGCCTACTTTTGCCAGGCGGTCATGGCGCTGTGCCCTGCCCTCTCCTATCGACTTCACGTCGTTCACTGCCATGACTGGCAAAGCGGCCTTGTGCCCGCGTACCTCCGTCTCATGCACGGTGGCGATCCCTTCTGGAGTGAAACGGCGAGCATGTTCACCATCCACAACATCGCCTACCAGGGCCAGTTCGCCGCCGAGCTTTTCCCGGTGACCGGTCTCCCCGGTAATTTCTTTGCCGTAGGAGGGATGGAGTTCTGGGGTGGCATCAACTACATGAAGGCCGGTATCGTCTGCGCCGATGTGATCACCACTGTGAGCCCGCGATACAGTGAGGAGATTCGAATCCCGCCAGCCGGCCGTGGTCTGGAAGGTGTGCTTCAAACCCACGGCCACAAGCTCCATGGCATTATCAACGGGGCGGACTACGGAGAATGGAATCCCGAGACCGATCCCCTCATCGCCGCTCGTTACTCCGCGAAAAATCTTGCCGGCAAGAAGCGGTGCAAACGTGACCTTCTGACCACCGTGGGACTACCCGCAGGGCTCATGGATCGACCGCTCTTGGGGATGGTTTCCCGCCTGGCCGATCAAAAGGGCCTCGATCTCGTGGCCGCGTTGGCGGAACGATTGGTGGCCGAGGATCTCGGCCTGGTGATCCTCGGGACAGGTGAGGAGAAGTATCACCTATTGTTCTCTGAACTGGCGCGACGCCATGCGGAAAACGTCGCCGTCCGCCTTGGATTTGACAACGAGTTGGCTCACAAGATCGAAGCGGGGGCCGACATCTTCCTCATGCCTTCCCAGTTTGAACCCTGCGGGCTTAACCAGATTTACAGCCTCCGTTACGGCACGGTTCCCATAGTGCATGCCACCGGCGGTCTCTACGATACGGTGAAACCCTTCGATCCGAACCGGGGTGAGGGTGTAGGCTTCAGTTTCACCCGCTACGAGCCCGAGGCATTGTGGGAGGCTCTCGAGGCGGCAATCGGCATGTTCCATCGGCCATCCCTTTGGCAGCAGATCATGAGAAACGGCATGGCCATGGACTTTAGCTGGGAGAACTCCGCCCGTCTTTACCTGGCTCTCTACGAAAAGGCCGTGGCAGCAAGGCGGCGCCCCCCTGCGCGTTAGCTCTTAACCGGAAATTAGCGACGGGAGCGCTGGCGCTCGTCTCAGAATCCACGAGCGATGGCCTCGTTTCCGAGGATGGGCCATGAGATGCCCTGCTGGGGTGGCCCGGTCAATTTTCATGTACGGGGGATGAAAGGGTATGACTCCGAAGCGAATAGCCTTTCTTGTTCTCGGCGTGCTCCTCGCTACCTTCTTCATTCAGAACGCCGAGGCGGTGCCTGTGCGGTTTCTCCGTTCCTCCCTACTCTCGAGCCTTAAGGATTGAGAGGGAACAGATTTGAGGAATCTCCTTTGGCCGGGAGAGATCGCCGATCTTTTCCATGGGAATGATGGCTGCGCTGACGACCGGGTCACGAAGACTTCGTGTTTCGGCGCAAGACTCCCGTTTTCTGCACTGGGGACCGAACCCAGAGTGCTTTCAACCTCAGAGACTGGCATCGAGCATGCATACCTACCGGGTGGGTTCCGATTGGCGCCTCGCGAGTCACAAGGAAGCAAGAAGGGGGCGGGGCGGTTTGACCTCTCGGGACATCCGCAGGTGGGGGTCGGTGAAGTCGGTACTGCCGCTCAACTCGGGGAGGGATCGTGGCAACAAGGGATGAGCAGCTCGTCGATGCCTGGAAACGATTGGTGAAGAGTATGGCGGACAAAGAGGGGATTACCTTGGATCAGGCCGAGACCCGAACGCGAAAGTTCTTTCCCGAGCTTTCCGAGCTTTATGAGAAGGCGAGGCGCCAACGAGAAGGGTGAAAGGATTTCACGCTGGGGCGTCCAGAGCCCCTTCTGTCGTCGAGAAAATGAGGCCGGGTGAGATGTTCCACCCGGCCTCTCGATCTTGGGTACACCGGCGCCGTTCGCGCGTCAATTCCTCTTATGGGCCGGAGACCACCGTTGTCGCAGCGCGCGACGCGCGGCTCGGTGAGGTGACGCTCACGCAACAGCAGCAACACTTATCTTCCTCACTCGCCTTCATGCAGGCGAGCTCGTAACCGTCCGGACAGCTCAGGGTTATATCTTCCATGGCGCACCCTCCTTGTGTTCCCGGCCGGGACGCACCCGGACACTAGGTCTTATCATAGGTTCCTCTAGACAGTATAACTCCCCAGGGGACAGGGGTGGATGCCCCAGTTCGATTTGCTTCACTCTTATTGAACCCGCTAAGAGCCTTTCCTTGCCTCCTCCTGGGGGAACAGCCCGTATCGATCCTGCAAGAAAGTTTTTCTGACGCGACAAAAAGGTTGACGAAAGGCTCCTATATAAGATAAAAGAGGTCTTATTTGTCACATTATGCGGAGGATCGGATGCGACTCACGAGGGCCGGCGAGTATGCAGTGCGCTGTGTCCTCTATCTCTCGGGGAGAGAAGAGGGTGTCGTTATCTCCC
>JAGFXI010000406.1 GCA_017861095.1 Deltaproteobacteria bacterium
CCCCGGTCTTCTCGCAGTGGGCGAGAATCTGGGCGAGGGTCCTGAGCCGGTAGTTCTCTCCGGACTCGCCATCAGAGAGTAAGGCCCCACCGCCAACGCTGTATTCCTCCCGGGAGCCGAGAACGTGTCCGGATTCGCCGAGCGCCTCGAGGCGCATCCCGTTCGGATGGAGGGGGAGCTCCTCGAGCGGCTTCCAGATGACCTCAAGCCTGTCTTTGCCCAGCACCTCTTGGACAACCACGTCAGTGAGGTGCCCTCTCCCGGTGGCAGCCAGGCTCCCATACAGGGTGACACGGAATGAGCGAGCACCGGGATGCTCCTTCAAGAACTGCGTTGCAGCCCGGTGCGGACCCATGGTGTGAGAGCTCGACGGGCCGTTCCCTATTCGATACAGCTCCCGCAAGGTCTTCATGAGGGCAAACCTCCCGTGCTCGAACCGCTCTTCGTCAACGCCGAGCACCAATCAAAACGTCGTCCTAGTGAACGATCACCCGGGCATCCACCACCATGAGCCCGTCCGGATAGGCGAAGACGGGGTTGAGGTCGATCTCGACGATCTCGTTGCGCTCCTGAGCGATCTCTGCCACCTTGAGCAGGCAATCCACGAGCGCCTCTTCGTTCACGGCCGGCTTCCCTCGATACCCGGCGAGAAGCCGGTATCCCCTGATCTCTCGGATCATGCCGTGGGCGTCATCCCGGGAGAGCGGCAGGGGCCGGAGGCTCACGTCCCGGAAGAGCTCGACCAGAACGCCGCCGAGGCCAAAGAGCATGATCGGCCCGAACTGGGGGTCGCGGTTCATCCCGACGATGACCTCGAGCCCGGGCGCCGCCATCTTGCTCACCAGGACACCGTCGAGCTGGGCCTGCGGGAAGGCGCTCCGGGCCGCGGCCATGATCTCCCCGTAGGCCTCTTCCACCGCCCTGAGCGAGGTCAGATTGAGGCGCACACCGCCCACATCGCTCTTGTGCACGATGTGCGGGGAGCTGATCTTGAGGGCCACCGGGAGGCCGTGGACCCTGGCGAACCGGCTGGCCGCCTTAGGACTGTCCGCCAGGCCGGAGGGCGGAATCGGCAGGCCCGCGTCGGCCATGAGTTGCATCGCCTTTTCCGGCGGCAACTGGCGGCCCGTCGCAGCCGTGGTGAGGGTAGGCCTCTTGGGCGCGCCCAGGCTCTTCCGGCCGATCACCCGAGCGAGGGCCCTCACGCCCCGCTCGGGCGTGGGGAAGACCGGGACGCCCTTGAGGTGCATGAGCTCACGCTCCCGGCGTTCCACATCAGCCCCGCCGAGAAAGACGATGAGCTCGTTGGCGCCAGGCGTCACCACCTGGGAGACATCCAAAACGGGATCACCGAAGATCACCCCGAGGGTGTCGTAGTGATCCCGGGTTGCGTTCATCACCTCGCCGAACATCTTTGCCGTTGCGTCCCCGGTAAGATCGATGGGGTTGGTCTTGATGCCGTGGGGCGGGAGGAGAGGTGCCACCTTCTCCACCAGGTGTGCCGGGAGCGGCGCCGCGTCCAGCCCCTCCTGCTCGGCCTGGTCGGTGGCCAGAATCGCTGAGCCGCCGGATGTGGTAATGAAGAGGATGCGGTTCCCCTTCGGCCGTTTCAGATAGGCGAAGGCCTTGGCGAAGTCGTAGAACTCTTCGACCGTGTAGGCCCGGCAGATGCCGTACTTGGCAAAGACCGCCTCATAGACGGCATCGGCGCCCGCCAGCGACTTGGTGTGCGACTCGGCGGCAACCTTCCCCCTCGGGGTCCGGCCGGGCTTGAGGACAACCAGGGGTTTCCTCAGCTCCCCCACCGCCGCCACGAACTCCTCGGGCCTCTTGATCCCCTCGACGTAGAGGGCAATGACCGCCGTGTTCTCGTCCTCGTTGAAGTAGGCGATGAGGTCGGTCTCATCGACGTCGGCCCGGTTCCCCGTGGCAACGAAGCTCGAGACCCCGAGCTTCTCCTCGGAGAACCAGTCCATCATGGCCGCACCCACGGTGCCGCTCTGGGAGATGACCGCGACTCGGCCCCGGTAGGTGAGCAAGGGCCAGGAGGCGCAGAGACGGTGGTACGGGTTGTTCACGCCCTGGCAGTTGGGTCCGACGAGTCGCATTCCGAGCCGTCTGGCCGCTTCCGCGGTTTGCTCCTGGAGCGCCTGGCCCTCGGGCCCGGCCTCGCTGAATCCGCCGGTGATGACGACCGCCCCGCGGACCCCCCGTTCACCGCACTCCTGCACCGCCTGAGGAACCATCCGGGCGGGAACGATCACGACCGCGAGGTCCGGCGCATCCGGGGTCTCTTTGATGCCAGGGTAGCAGGTGAGGTTGAGGATGGATTCCGCCTTCGGGTTGATGGGATAGATGGGACCCTGGAAACCGCCGTCCCGGATGTTCTTCAGGACCTCGTGGCCCAGTTTGCCGGGAGCGGTCGAGGCGCCGATCACCGCCACGCTTCTCGGACGAAGGATCATGTCGAGTTGCCGTATGGATTCAACTCCTGCCATGGGGGTCACCTCGCATCCCTCCGCACGCCGCGACCGGATGAGGTACTGCTGGGCCGAATGGGATACGCGCCCGTCCGGCTCAGCAGCGGGTGGAGGGGTGGTGGGAACGAGGGTTCGCCCACCTTCAGCCCGGTGAGCGAACCCCGAATGCGCACTCGTCGCGCTTTGCTGCTGCGCTGTCGCTTGGGTACCTTGCTATCGCAGCAGTCCGGGCACCAGTCGAATGCCT